>PHBN01000332.1 GCA_002840635.1 Deltaproteobacteria bacterium HGW-Deltaproteobacteria-1 | reverse complement strand
TTCACATTCTTGGTGACAACGGGCAGGATGGAATCTACGTCGGTGGTAACGTAGTGCCGGTTGTTGAGGCAATAATGAAACTTTAACATATAACGGTACATGGCATCCACAAAGATGTGCTAAAGCGCGCGGGTGATGCCTAGTGTTAGCGACATTGGAAATCTAGAATGGAAAAATACCGAATTTATTGTTCAGGTCCATTATTTTGCGCGGAAGAGATTGGCCGCATGAATGCAATTTCAAAAGTACTGGAAGACGAAGGTTTTGAAACATTCTTGCCCCATCGTGAAGGAATGGAAAGTTATGTCTTGCGCTTCTCAAATGCATCGTTTCCATCAACCGTTTCCGGGATACGCACTCGTATGGATTATGCCATATTTTCGTTGGACGTATACGAACTGATTGAAAGATGCAGTGCAGCAGTATGCAATCTGAATGGACGTGTTCCCGACGAAGGAATGATCGTAGAGGCAGCTCTTGCCTATGCAACCAGTAAACCTCTTGTGTTTTTCAAAGATGATATCAGGGCGCCTTTTGGCGGATATGATAATTCAATGTTGACAAGTCTCGTGCGTGGAAAAATTGTCAGTAAGTTAAAAGATTTGCCTTTCGCTGTCATGGATGCGATATCTCAAAAAAAGGATTCAGCTCCTTTATCGATATCGAACGATTTGAAAAAAGCAATTGCTAATGGAAAACGTATTTCATCCATATTGGAAAAATTACCTGAAAAGATGTTTAAGAAAAGATGGCCGGATGAAGTGATTTGTCAGGTAATCGATGAATCATGAAGAAAAGGAATAATCTTCGCTGACAAGCGCATCCGGATGGACATGGGCCGATGCCAGCACCATTAGTGCATTTCGCTATAAATTACGAGGGAACCGACTTTGAACCTAAAATGGAAATACGATCAGGAAAATATTGATTGGGACGAACTGTCGGAGCTGTATAAAATCGCTCCGCTTGGCGAAAAGAACCCAAAGGAGCTTGAACTTGTATTTGGCAACAGCAAATTTAAATGTTTTGCCCTGAACGAAAATGCAATAGTTGCGGTGGGTCGGGCTTTGGCCGATGGTGCGGACTGTTCTTACCTGTGCGACGTGGCCGTTCACCCGAGTTTTCAAGGGTTGGGTCTGGGAAAGGCCGTAGTCCAAAAATTGGTCAGGCCGGGTTCAGAATCGAACTGAAAAGCAAACTTCTTTATCGTTCGCCCATTGGATTTGAAGTCCAAAGGCCGGCACCAGCCGACTCACCCGGTCAGCCTATCAAACGTTTATATGCCATCCTGATGGATGATTCATGCTATTGATAAGGGAACTATTTAATCAAGAACCTCAATGGTCATGCCGAATACGTTATTTTTTTCATCGACCAGCAATGTAAACAAACACCAGTCTTTGGCAAATTTATAGGGTGTATAGGACTGTGTAAATCCCAGTCGGGCAATTTTCTCCTTTGCCTGTGCAAACGAATCACCGGGGGCGATACCAAATATGCTGGTTCTTTTATTACGGGAGGTAATTCTCCAGACGCGGTCGTTATTGTGAAAGCTTAAAATTAGGTCCAAATCATCGTAGTAAAATTCATATCCGCTGATACAGGGTTCTCTTCTGGGCGAAACGCCGTTAATCGGGCTTTTGTCAGCTATAGCAAACAGGGAACGATTGAATACGTTGATCTGACTGTTGACGTTATCGCTCCCTGGTTTTTTTATCGCGCAGCCTGATAAGCACAAAGCCACGACAAAAAATATTGTGAACACAATGAAAAATCGAAATTGTTGCTTTAGCCACATAATGTTCACTCCAAAATGTCGTTCAAGTTTGTTGGGTATATATTCTCAAGGGAATCTTGTATAGGATACTCATCAATGGATGCGGAGCTGTTCTCACAGCCCTGCATCCATCCACTAAAAATCTATTTTACAATCGGATAACCCGCTTCAATCCAAGCCGTGATTCCGCCGGGGTATTTGTAGACATTTTTGTAACCGGCATCCACAAGAATTTTTGCCCCGATAGTGCTTCTTCTACAGGCGACAAATCCGCAGTAAACTACAATTTCCTTCTCCTTATCGGTCCCGGCAACTTTCAGCAGGTTGTCTTTATCAGCCGGGGTAAGCTCCTTTTCCGTCTTGGGCAGGGGGGCGCTGAGTGCACCGGGAAGTATGCCAAAATTCTTGTCTTCTTCAGCGGGGAGTGTGCTGATAATGGTTATTTTCTTGCCCTCATCAAGACTTTTCTTCAATTCAGAAGTTGTGATAAGCTTGAAACCACTGGCCTTCGCGTCAGATGCAAGCTTAACCGCCGCGCTCTCAATGGGGATTTCCTTACCTTTAACCGATGTTCCGTGTCCAGCGCAGGCCGCTAGAGAAAAAACCGACAGTAACGTTACTAAAACTAAATACTTCTTCATTTCTACTTCCTCCTTTTATATGTTGAACCGTTTATTTTGTTTTATCCCGCTCCCGGTTGATGATCCGTGCCACCTCTTGTGCCATTTCTCCGGTAAAGGCAATGCATTGCTCCATTTGCCGGGATGATCCCATAATCATGTATCGGGTGAGCTTTCGGCAGCAGGTGGATTTGTGGTTTTTCTTGAATACATCATGCAACTCACGGGAGAGTTTCATTGCCTTATCCACTTTAGCGTCTTTAGGTAAGGTTCTGCCGAATACCAGTCCCAGGGCCATAACCCCGCCCGCCAGAGCGCCACAGGTGCAGCCTGCGCCACCCATGCCGACAGGAAAGCCGGAGGCCGCGGAAATCACATCGTCCGGTATCGGCAATTTGAATGCATCTTTGATTGTTTTGACCACGGCTTCCGAACAGTGGAAATCACCGCTGCGGTAATAGTCTTCTGCTGTTTGTTTTATTTTTTCCAAATCCATGAGGGACCTAATGAACCAACCTTCTGATCTCTTCAATTTCAACCTTGCTGGCCAGCGCGGCTTTGATATCATCCTGAAATGCCGGCTCGAAGCGCAGGCAGACGCCGCAGTCCGAGCTGATTTGTTTCGGAACGGGAATGAGCTTGTGCGGAAGCTTTTCGGCTTTGAGAATCTTTTCCGCC
>PHBN01000331.1 GCA_002840635.1 Deltaproteobacteria bacterium HGW-Deltaproteobacteria-1 | reverse complement strand
AGCCCGGTTCGAAGACGGTGAATAAGAAATGAGCCATTTATCGGCGAAGGGACTGACAAAAATTTATAACAAGAGGAAAGTGGTCAACCATATTGACCTTGAAATTTCTCCGGGTGAAGTCGTTGGTCTTCTGGGCCCCAATGGCGCCGGAAAGACGACAACGTTTTATATGATTGTCGGTCTGATCAAACCGGACGGAGGGGAAATATTCCTGGACGGTGAAGATATCAGCAGGTACCCGATGTATAAACGGGCGCGAAAAGGTCTGAATTATCTGCCCCAGGAGCCGTCCGTCTTCCGTAAGCTGACCGTCGAAGAAAATATATTGGCGATTCTGGAAACACTTGATATAAGTGATATTGAAAGAAAGGAAAGACTCGGCGAGCTTCTGGGAGAACTGGATCTCACCTCCCTGGCGAAAAATTATGCTTATTCGCTGTCCGGCGGCGAAAGAAGAAGGGTGGAAATTACCAGGGCCCTGGTAACTTCACCAAAATACATTCTGCTGGATGAGCCTTTTGCCGGCATTGATCCTTTAGCGGTGGCTGACATCCAGAAGATCATTGAAAAACTGAAAAACAAGGGGATCGGAATTATCATCTCCGATCACAATGTCCGGGAAACGCTTTACTGCTGCAACCGCGCGTATATCGTTAACGAGGGAGAAATTCTCGTTCACGGGGATCCAGACGCCATTGCGCAGAGTGAACTGGCCCGGAAATTTTATCTAGGCGAAGATTTCAATTTATAGAACCAGACGGATATGTGAAAGTCGATTATGGCCTTCGAACTAAAACAGAACTTAAAACTTTCCCAACAGCTGATTATGACGCCGCAGCTGCAGCAGGCGATCAAGCTTCTCATCCTGTCCCGGCAGGAACTGGTGGATACGATTAATCAGGAAATCGAAGAAAATCCGCTGCTGGAAGAGGCGACCGCGGATGAAGCCGGTGCTGAGGAAGTTCGTGCCGATGTTGAGGACGATGTCCAGTCCGTTGAAAAAGAAGACAGCAGGATTCCCGAGCGAACGGCAGAAGTGACCGGCGAAGGAGACGGTCGCGAGGAGTTTGACTGGAATAATTATCTGGAAGACTACGGGCCTGTCGGTGTTTCTTATGACCGCGCGGACGGGGAGGCTCCGACCCTGGACAACATTGTAACGGAAAGTCCTTCGCTGGTTGAGCACCTGATGTGGCAGATGAAACTGTCGCCCTTTACGGAAGAAGAAGTGCGTGTCGGTTCCCAGATTATCGGCAATCTGGATAACAACGGTTATCTGTGCGCGACCCTTTCGGAAATAGCCCAGCTGGAAAATGTCAGTGAAGATTACGTGGAGGCGGTTTTAAAAAAAGTTCAGGAATTTGACCCGAATGGGGTGGCGGCCCGCAATCTCCAGGAATGTCTGTTGATACAGGCCCGAATGCTGGCCAAGGGGAATCCTCTGCTGGAAGTCATTATCCGGGAACACCTGAAAGACCTCGAACTGAAAAATTACGTTCATATTGCCAGAAAGCTGAAAGTTCCTCTCCGGGAAGTGGAAGTGGCCGTTCTGCTGATCAGTAAGATGGATCCGAAACCCGGAGCTGTCTATTCGGAGGAAAAGGTTCAATCCATCATACCGGACGTGTATGTCGTTAAATCCGGAGATGACTACAAAATTATTCTCAACGATGATGGTTTGCCGCGACTGCGCATCAGTAATTTTTACCGTGAAATTATGGCGGGTATCGGCGGACGGGATCGGACAGAAGAAGAAAACGGAAAGAAATATATTCGTGACAAGATACAGTCGGCCACCTGGCTGATCAAAAGTATTCAGCAGCGGCATAAAACAATCTACAAAGTCGCTGAAAGCATCGTAAGGCACCAGAAGGATTTCTTTGATAAAGGCATCGATTTTTTAAAACCGCTG
>PHBN01000330.1:845-2766 GCA_002840635.1 Deltaproteobacteria bacterium HGW-Deltaproteobacteria-1 | reverse complement strand
GGTTCCAGAAGAATCGGCTGACATTCCATGACGCCTTTCTGAAACGCCATGGAGCCGGCAATTTTAAAAGCCATTTCCGATGAATCGACTGTGTGGTAAGAGCCGAAAACCAGCGATATCCTGAAATCCACCACGGGGTAACCGGCAATCACACCTTTGGCTGCAGCTTCCTGAATGCCTTTGTCTACGGCCGGGCGGTATTGTCCGGGAATGACGCCACCAACGATCTTATCCAGGAATTCATAACCTCCACCGCGCGGCAGTGGTTCAATGTCGATCGTACAATCACCGAACTGGCCACGTCCACCGGACTGTTTCTTGTATCGTCCCTGAACATTGGTTTTGCCTTTAATGGTTTCAAAATAGGGAACTTTCGGTGTGTTCAGATTGACTTCAACACCGAATTTTCGTTTCATCTTTTCTACGTTGACTTCAATATGCACCTGTCCCATGCCGGAAAGAATCATCTCCTTGGTCTGGACATTGCGCGAAAAAACAATGGTCGGGTCTTCTTCTGTCAGGCGGTGGATGGAAGATGCAATCTTGTCTTCGTCGCCGCGTGATTTCGGTTCTACGGCAAAAGACATGATAGGCGGCGGAATGGCTACTTTTTCGAAGATGATGGGCGCTTTTTCGAAGCAAAGGGTGTCGCCGGTAACGGTTTCCTTCAGTTTGGCGACGCCGGCGATGTCTCCGGGAATAAGTACTTCCGCCTGTTTCTGATTTTTGCCTTCCAGAAAGAATATATGCCCGAATTTTTCCGTGATTTTTTTAGAAGAGTTATACACAGCGGAATCAGAATTGAGTTTGCCGGAATAAACCCGGAACAATGTCAGGCGTCCGGCGTAAGGATCAGCGATTGTTTTGAAAACAATGGCGGAAAAAGGAGCATCTTCCGACGGTTGTCTTTCTTCAACGCTGTCCGTGCCCGGTTTATGACCTTTCACAGGTCCGCGATCAACGGGTGAAGCGAATGAACTGACGGCCAGATCCATCAACATCGTCACGCCTATGCCTTTGACGGCTGAACCGCAAATGACGGGAATCACGCTGCCCGACAGGACACCTTTTTTCAATCCGGTTTTAAGCTCATCGGCGGAAAGTTCACCGGCTTCCAGGTATTTGTTCATCAGTTCGTCATCGGCTTCCGCGATATCTTCGACCATGGATGCACGAAGCGCATTTGCTTCATCCATCAAATCCGCCGGGATTTCGGATGCTTTGCCGACGCCTTTGTTGTCGGCGAACGTATAGGCTTTCATTGAAATGAGATCGACAATCCCCTGAAATTTATCTTCCGTGCCGATGGGCAGGCAGACGGGGGTTGCTTTCTTCTTGAGTTTTGTTTTGATGCTTTCGAGCACCTTGTTGAAATCGGCCCTTTCACGGTCCATGCGATTGATGAAAATCATGCGGGGGAGGGAATATTCATTGGCCAGTTCCCAGACTTTCTGTGTCTGGAATTCGACGCCCCCAACGGAATCAATCACAACCACCGCGTTGTCCACAATGCTGATTGAACACTTGATGTCAAAGGTAAAGTTGGAGTCGCCCGGCGTATCGACGATATTGATTTTATGTTTATCCCATTCAACAAAATTGGCCGCGGATGATATGGAAACGTGTTTTTTCTGCTCTTCCGGTTCAAAGTCCATGGTGGATGAACCGTCGTCAACGCGTCCCAGACGTTCATTTTTTCCGGAGATAAATAACAGGGATTCGCAAAGAGAGGTTTTGCCTGTTCCGCCGTGGCCGATTACGGCCACATTTCTGAGAGACTTGGATTCGTACTTTGCCATGAAAACTCCTTTCGATATCTCAACAAGATCAGCAAAAAGATCTGCTGAAACAGGTTCATACAGAATGCGGGGATGTTTAGCCTATCCGGCAGCGAAAATCAAGGTAATTTTCCATTTCTGGC
>PHBN01000330.1:0-712 GCA_002840635.1 Deltaproteobacteria bacterium HGW-Deltaproteobacteria-1 | reverse complement strand
TCAAGGATAATGACTAAAGCGATCAGGCCGAAACTGAGGAGCATAAAAAGCAGTCCCCCAAAGCTGGTAGCCGACATTGCAGGATTTTCGGATTTGAAATCAGGGTAGCGTGCACCCAGCCCGACAGCCAGCGCGACAATAGCCGGAACCAGGCAGAATATCGTCAGGACGGATAAAAACATCATGAACGGTGTAACCTTCAAGAGAATATTCGATGCGATAATGAGCGTTTCCGTGAGAAAAAGCAGCGGCGGATAATAGAGAAAAAACTTGATCCAGAGAAATGTTTTCATCGAAACAGGCGCCGATTGAATAATCCAGAAAGCTTCACCTTCCATGCTGACTGCAGGAAACACAAATCGGGCAGCGATTGCCGAAAGAACAAAGGCCGAAAGTCCGACATTTAAAAAAGAAAACACATTTTGCAGATAGACGGTTTTGATCGGTGATCGATCCAGCGGCAGGACGGAGAAATTATACAGGTAAATCACGATCAGCGCGCAAATGAGAAAAAGCTGCGGCCACTGCGTGGAATCCCTGAAGAACGATCGAAGCTCCTTGACGGCAAACGCCTTGGCCGGTCTTGATAGAAAATTCAAAAGGCCTTCCCAGCTGTGGCCGCTGAATGTAACCGGTTTGAAAAGCCTTTTGGCTGTCGTTTGAGCGCGCGAGAAACCGCGGAAATAAATGGCACCCGCAGTTGTTTCGTTTA
>PHBN01000329.1 GCA_002840635.1 Deltaproteobacteria bacterium HGW-Deltaproteobacteria-1 | reverse complement strand
CTGCAGCGAGTGATGCGGATAAATTAACCGCTGTCGTCGTTTTGCCGACGCCGCCTTTTTGATTTGCGATGCATATGATTTTATTCATTATTTTTGTGTAAGTCTTTCGAAAATTTCTTTTTGAAAAACTTTGGCAATGAGTAACACAAAAAAGGGTTTTTTAGAAGGGTTTTTTGCTTTATTTTGCCTTTCGGGCAATAATAATTTTGCGAGGTGGACCCAAAAACGATTTATTTATATCATATTGATTTATTTGATATATTTTTGATGTGTTTTCGTCTTCCAAAGCTGTTTTCAATTCGGCGGAAACGTCCGGGCCCTTCAGAGTTATCAACAGGCCTTCCGGGACGAGAAAATACTGTCCCAGGGGCAGCAGATCGGACAGTTTAAAAGCGGCCCGTGAGATGACTATTTCAAATTTTTCACGCCACTCATCCGTGCGAGTGACGTTTTCCGTCCGGTCATGAATGATGAACGTGTTTTCCAGTTTCAAAAGGCGTATAACCTGTTTTAAAAAAGATACTTTTTTGCGATTGGATTCCAGAAGGTAAAGGTGTATGGACGGAAGATAAATTTTTAATGGGATGCCCGGAAACCCTGCGCCGGACCCGACATCCACGATCCTGGCGTTTGGAAGGGTGATAAATCCGGCAGCGGTCAGTGAATCCAGAAAATGACGATTTACGATATCGCTTGTTGTTTTTTCAGAGATCAGGTTGGTTTTCTCGTTCCACTTTAAGAGCTCATTTTGGTATAAATCAAACAGGGCGAGTTGTTTTTCATGAAGTTCGACGCCCAGGAGTCTGGCGTTTAGCTGAAGTAAAAGCATCATATCCGGGTTCATAAATATTGAATTAACAAAAAACACGTATTGCAGCAAACGATAAATGTGATGAATCAGCCATCCTACAAAATATTATTCACTCACCAACTCCCCGAAATGCAGGGGGCATGGCAGGGAGATGCCTGGTGTCAGGCACCGCCTCTTGCCGTGGATTGCCGCCGGCCTGAAGGGAGCGCTCATCAACCCCGGACGCTATGTAAACTGCTGTATAATGACCGGAATATTTATGGCATTTTCCGCGTGGAAGATCAGTATGTGCGCTCGGTCCATACCGGTTTTCAAAGCGATGTCTGGAAAGACAGTTGTGTGGAGTTTTTTGTGCAGCAGAATGTTGAGGGAGGCTACTTTAATTTTGAGTTTAACGGCGGCGGTACTCTGCTGGCCTTTCATGTGACAAATCCCGAGCGCGTAAATAGTCGTTTGAAAAAATTTCGGCCGCTGGCATTGAGTGATGACCGGCTAATCCGGCGTTTTTCCACGCTGCCCCGGGTGGTCGAGCCGGAAATTCCGACGCCTATGATCTGGCATCTGGAATTTTCAATTCCTTTTGCAGTTATAGAAAAATACGCCGGGCCGATTGGCGCCGTGGCGGGACAAATCTGGCGGGCCAATTTCTATAAATGCGGCAATGAGACCTCTCATCCCCACTGGCTTTCCTGGTCACCGCTTCGGGAGAGGAACTTTCACGATCCCGCAAGCTTCGGTCAGATTGAGTTTTGTTGAAGACTGGCTTCCTCTGACCACCGTAAATTCTTCGTGCATTTCTTTTCGGTCGGTTTTATAAGGCCTCTACCAGTGGGGAGGAGGTGGCCGATGTCGCTCAAAACTAAAACGAAAAATATCAGCATTGTTTTATACAGGCCCAAGTATGCCGGCAATATCGGTTCGGTGGCGCGGGCGGGCAAGAACATGGGAATCACCCAAATCGTTGTGGTGGGTGCAAAGGAATTTGATCGTGAGGAAATGGAGCAGCGCTCCACGCATCTTGCGGCGGATGTTCTGGATCAAATTCAGTATGTCGTGTCCATCGAAGAAGCGCTGGGTACCTTCACTTACATCGTGGGCACAACAGCACGC
>PHBN01000328.1 GCA_002840635.1 Deltaproteobacteria bacterium HGW-Deltaproteobacteria-1 | reverse complement strand
GCAAAGCAGGTTGTGGGTAGAGCGGGCAATCAGCTGGTGAACCTTGATGTCTTTTTCCAGCATGGGCAAATCCGCTTTCAAGACGGCGTGCCTGAGGTCTGCCAGGTCTGCCGCGGTTCGTCTCTGCGCTGCCAGGCAGGCCATTTCCGGTACGATGATGCGACGGACTTCCAGGATGTCCAGGATGCTTTTGCAGTTGTCGCCGCTGTAAATGGCCGCTTTGATCAGATCAAGGCTGCCGCTCTCCAGATAATTTCTGGCATAGACCCCATCGCCATGGTTGATATCCAGCAGATCGAGGTTTTCGAGTTTACGCAAGGCCTCCCGCACGGTCGTGCGGTTCACCTTGAATGATTCGGCCAGCTCCCGTTCGGTGGGCAGCCTTGTGCCCGGAGCAATCGAGCCGGACATGATCTGCTGCTGGATGAGGGTAACGATTTCATCGCTGAGGCGCGAACGCGTTATGGAACGCGTAAAAACGGCATTGACGGACACAATTTACCTCCCAAATAGGCTATTTGTCATATTGGATCATTGGATCATTGGATCATCCAATATACCAATAGGGAATGGCTGTCAAGATTATTTTGTCGACGGGTTTTATGTGACGAAAACAAAACTCTCCGGCCGGGACATGAAATGTCAAAATGGGAGCAGCATCAATAATTAATTAATTTAATCTTATATTTACATAATTGCGTATTGGCACCTGCGCGGTGGCTGGTCACCCAAAAGCCCTGTTATGAATTGACTTTTTCCCTTCATCTCTTTATTCTCGTTCAAAAGATCAATATGGTCAGTGGTTGCGATGTCGATGAACCCTGTTTGCCTTGTAACCCCTGATTGAAAGGATTCGCGACGATGGACATGAGAGAAAAACAGTCTGAACTCGATAAAAAGTTAGGCGTACCTCCCGGTATAGAGCCTGGATCTCTATTTCCTGGCAATCCGGCGTCAACGAAATCCAAATCGGGTTGTCTTGTGAAATTGACTTTAATCGTCCTGCTGGCAATCCTCGTTTTGGTGGGAATCTTTTACCTGTATCCCCTTGCAACACCTGACAAGATCCGCGGCGATATTATTGATTGCGCCCTCGTCCCGCAAAAGGACGGTTCGAACCGGTTGTGGATTCTCACAGACGGATCATTCAATTATATCTCCACGACCAAATCACCCGGTCACTATTCTACGGGGCGCAAATGCAAATTCTGCAAGGCATGGTTGTATGAATATGATCCCCTCGGGGGAAAAGTGATCCGCCGGATAAAAATTCCATACAAAGACATTATCATCAGAACCAGCATGTTTTACAATGGAGACAAAATCTGGCACGTCGCCGATGGCTATCATCTCGATGAACCGAAAATTCAGAATTTTGATGTTCTTACAGGGACAATGGTCGAGGATACCGCCGGTTTTGTGTCCCGCCATCCGATGCTGGCCGCCGGGATTGTCAAGGCCTCGTATGACGAAAAAAAAGACCTTATCACGCTGGACACAAAAGACGGACGAACAGGCCTGATCTACTCCCTCCACGAGCAGAAACTTTATCCGTCTTATTCACTTTATCATGACGAACAGAGGAAAGACGTAAGCGAAAGGGAAAAATTCCTTTTATGCGCCGAGGGTGGGCAGGATACACGCAAACTGTTGTACCGGGTCAAAGCGGCGTATCGTGAACTGATGTGGAATGAGTCAATGCTTCAGAACAACTGTGATCAGTTCGCAAAAAAAATCCCACACAGGAACGGCACGGTTGAAGCCAGGCAGATATCAGACACGGTTTTCTTCCGTCCATTTGAACCAGATCGACAAGAAGGCCGACCGGATCATGACCTGTATCGACCGCGATGGAAAAACAAAATGGACTGTGCCGCAAAGCGAAATGTTCCAGAAAATGCAAATTGACGAAGATAAAGGCTATTATTCCACTTTCGGCGGCACAGAGAAAGGAATCAAAGTGATCCGTTCAGGAAACCTGGTTGTATTGATGCTGGAAGGTGTGGGCATCATGGGCTTCGATTACACAAACGGGAAAAGGCTTTTTACGATTGATTAGGACCGTCACTCTTTCCCGTGTGGATCTACCCTTTTATTTCATGGGTTACCATGCGATTATATTATACTTATCCCTGTCTGCGGTCTGGAAACCGTCCGTTTACTCCATTTGGATTTTAAGCACATTCCCGCATCCCGCAATCCCCAAAATTAAAAAGCTTGACTATTGCGGATAATTACTCTAGGGTGCTTTCAACCTCGCGGGTCATTCAGTAATAAGCGAGGGAATAAGTTGAATGGTTTCATTAAAGCACAAGGTCGGCCGCCTTAAGTACTTTTGATTTGGCGGCCTTTTTGTTTCTGCCACAGTGATAATTCGACTTAGGAAATTTTCTTCATCGAGCAAGAGGGCGGTACGGACATTTTCGTGCACTTCAGCGCGATTCAGTCCAGCGGCTTTAAGACGCTGAATGAGGGCCAGCAGGTCAGTTTCGACGTTGTCCAGGGCAAAAAGGGCCTGGAAGCTGAAAACGTAAGAGCAGTCTAATTGTTCATTTAAAACCAAATAAAAGCGCTCCGTGAACTTTTTGTTCCGGAGCGTTTTTTTATTTTCCGTAACATACTCAAACCTTAATATTTCTTGACAAAAACAGCAAATTTGATTTAGGCATGGTAAATTTTTTGGTTGACAGTCCCGGGTGCTTTCCCCGTAAAAGACGATTATTAGAACAGGAAACAGTTGTGTCTGTTTCCTGCAATCGAATCTGGACAACGGCCTGTATAATGATTGAAAAGGATCAGGTGGTAAATTGTATTTCTCGGATGAAACTCAAAAAACATCTCATCAGCTTAACGAAAAATGGCAAAATGAGGTAAAAGAAACAATTAAAAAGAATCCAGACCAGAAAGACCGTTTTTCAACCGTTTCCGATCTGGACATAAAACGGCTCTATACCCCTGAAGACATAAAGGATATGAATTTTGCCCGCGACATCGGCACGCCGGGTGAATTCCCCTACCTGCGCGGCAACCAGGCGACCGGCTACCGGGGACAATACTGGACATTCAGAATGTTTGCCGGCATGGGCAGCGCCAGGGACACCAATACCCGCTGGCATATGCTTTTACGCAAGGGTCAGACCGGACTCAGTACAGCATTCGATTTCCCGACACTCATGGGATACGACAGTGATTCACCCAAAGCCCTGGGTGAAGTCGGCAAGTGCGGCGTCGCTATTGATACGCTGGAGGATTTTCTGGACCTGATTAACGGCATTCCACTGGATCAGGTTACCACATCCATGACCATCAACCCTCCGGCCACCGTCCTTTGGGCGATGTATTGCGCAGCCGCTGAGATCAAAGGCGTACCACTCAATAAAATCGGCGGCACGATTCAGAATGACATGCTCAAGGAATTCATCGCACAAAAGACATTCATGTGTCCGCCGGAACCTTCCGTCAAGCTCATCAGCGATACTGTTGAATTCGGAACAAAATACGTTCCCCGCTGGAACACCATCAGCATCAGCGGCTATCACATCCGCGAGGCCGGCTCAACAGCTGTCCAGGAACTGGCTTTTACATTAAGG
>PHBN01000327.1 GCA_002840635.1 Deltaproteobacteria bacterium HGW-Deltaproteobacteria-1 | reverse complement strand
AAATACCACAAAAGAAATAGGGGTCATCATCTATCCGGACGCCCATGGCACAATGATCTGGGGAGAACTGCTTACCGCGCCCTACAGGCCGTTGAATCCGTACGATGTAACTCCCGAAACCGTTGATGTTCTTCACAACAAGGTGTTTCCTTTCTGGTTGCATCGCAACTTTCGCCAATGGGTAAGAGACCATAAAGATTATCCGCTCTGTCAAAAACTCGATGAGCGCTTCGCCGCCTACTTCTTATGGAAAACCGTTGCATTGTCTCACACCATTTTAAATTATCCTGATATATTAAAGCATGGCACCAAAGGTATTATCGCGAAGATTGACAGGGAACTGGGCGAGACGCCAGAGTCTGAAAAGCAAAAGCTCGATACACTGCGCGCGATGAGGATCAGCCTTGAGGGAATCAATGCCTATGCTAAAAATCTTTCTGTTGAGGCCGCGCGCCTCGCGAAACAGGAAACGGATCAGGGCCGCAAAAATGAATTGATCCATCTGGCCGGTATCTGCCAGCGTGTTCCGGAGAATCCCTGTGTCACGCTTGATGAAGCCGTCAATGCGATGTGGATCATTTGGGTCGGAGTGCACATGGAAAACACCAACGCCGGATTTTCTCTGGGACGGCTGGATCAATGGCTTCAACCTTATTTTCTGGCCGACATGGAAAAAATTGCCGGTGGAGAAGAGAAACTCAAATACATAAATCACGCCGTTGAACTGATCGGCTGTTTTTATATGCGCTGCACAGACCACCTGCCTTTAATACCGGACATCGGCAACTACCTGTTCGGCGGCAGTTCCTCCGATCAGGCCATTACCCTTGGCGGTGTGACCCCTGATGGAGAAGACGCGGTCAATGACATGACCTATATCTTTCTGAAAGTCACGGAGATGCTATCCATCAGGGATCCCAATGTTAATGCCCGCTATAACCGGGGAAAAAACAGCGAAACTTACTTAAAGCGGCTTTGCGAGGTAAATTTAAACACCACCGCTACACCTTCAATCCACAATGACGAGGCTGTCATGGCATCTCTGGCGGAATTCAACTATCCGGCCCAACACCTGCGGGACTGGTCGGCGACAGGTTGCGTGGAACCAACGCTATCCGGCCGCCACATCGGTCACACCAATTGCATGATGTTCAACATGGTGGCCGCTCTGGAGATGGCTCTCAATAACGGATGGCATCCATTGATGCGATGGCATTTAGGACCCAAAACCGGTGATATCGAAGCCGGTGACTTTAATGACTATGAATCGTTCTTCAATGCGTTTGCCACACAGATTCGCTTTCTGGCTGATCAGACGTGTGAATACAATAATTTCCTGGGAGAGGCTCATCAGGCGATACGCCCGACCCCTTTTATCTCCGCCCTGATAGAAGGTTCGCTAAAAAGCGGCAGGGACGTTACCAAAGGCGGCGCTCTCTATAATTCATCGGGAACCGCATGCATCGGTCTTGCCGATATCACCGATTCGCTGATGGCCATCAAAAAATTTGTGTATGATGAGAAGAAAGTCTCTTTCAAGGAACTGCGAAATGCCGTCAACACCAACTTTAAAAATGATCCTGCCCTGCTTGCCTTAATAAAAAACAAGGGCCAACTGTTCGGCTCCGGCGATCAGGAAGCTCTGGCGACAGCCAACAGAGTGGCTAAGCTTGCTCACGACTGCTTCTGGGAACACACGAATTACCGGGGCGGCAAATATACGGCAGGATTCTGGTCCATGTCCAATCATGTGGCTTTCGGAACTCTTACCGGAGCGCTTCCTTCGGGAAGGCTCGCGGGTAAAGCCTTTACACCGGGACTGACTCCTGAACCGCATGCCTCCAAAAGCATTTTAGACAACATCCGCGATGTCGCCAGACTGGACCCGAAAAACTTGAACAACAATATTGCCTTCAACGTGAAAGTCGT
>PHBN01000031.1 GCA_002840635.1 Deltaproteobacteria bacterium HGW-Deltaproteobacteria-1 | reverse complement strand
AAAGGAAAAAAGGTTGAAGTGCCACCACAACCATTTTCAGCTTTAACGAAACGATTAAAAGAAGATACTTGACATCTTCCTTAGAAGAGGAAGAACATCGTGATTCGTGATCGTCTTTACGCTTGCTGTCAAGAAAACTCAGCCTAACGGCAATTTATTATTTCAATAGCCCAATTAGTATTTCGAAAAACCTTATCCAGTTCCTGTAATACGACCAGTAAAATGTCATTCATTTCCGGCCTCCCTTATGCTTGTTCTTGGTAATCTCGTCCTGTGCTTGTGCGAGTTCATGCTCCACAAGGCAGTCCGTCCGCAGTATGATTTCGGACCACAGATTCGCGATCTCTTTGTGGATGACTTCCGCGCCCTGATCCCGCAACCTGATCATTATCATCATGCGCTTGTGATACTCTTCCCCGTATGCCGGCGGCCCCTCTGTCCGCTTAAACTTTCCCATAATTGCCTCCTTGTATTTATTGCCGGTCTTTCTTATCCGGAAGATTTTGTCTGTTTGATGGAGAGCCAGAGTCTGCGTTCGGTGGGCTTGGTTCTTCTTTGATCAGTCCTGCGTCCTTCAATGATTGAATGCATATCTTCACGAACTCTTCCCAGCTCTGGCCTTTTCCTCGCATCATAAACACCCCGTTCTTCAAAGGCTTTGATGCCGTTTCCTGTTGGGATGTAGTTGATTGCTCCTTCCGGTCCGTTGCTTGCGATTCCTTCTCTTTCATTTTGTCCTCCTGTTAATTCTTGATGTGTTCCGGGGTTTCCTTTTAAGCCAGCATTTCGATTCCCTTCCCCCGGGCTTACTGAAATAAAATGGTATGATACGGGTTCCAAGCCAGGGACAGAGATAAAATGATCCGATAGACTGATCAACCAGCGCAAGCTCGTCGTAACTAAAGCCGAGCTTTACCAGTTTCTCGATGAACTCCTCCGCCGCGCCGCTGGACATGAATATAACGCCGGTGATATTCCGATCCCGGTAAGGCTTTTCGATGCGATTGTCTTTCACGTATGCATCCATGCCGCCGGGGTACCTCCTTTCAACAGTTTCAATGCGTGTCACAACAGTTAAAAACGTCACTTTAATAGCCATAACTGGCACCTCCCCTTCCGCCAACAAAAAACCCCACGGCTGAAACAGACCATGGGGTGTCATTGGCTGTTTAGCAGTTGTTAAGGCGGCTGCAATTCACCGTAAATCCCGCCGTATTCTATTTTGTTTTCAAAAAAGCAAAAAGCCCGCGCCAAAAGGCAACGGGCTCATTTATTATCTGACACCGGCCTTTAGCACATTTATATAGCGGAGCAAGTAACCTGTTTAACTCACCGCTGTTTAAAATATAATACTAAATCTATAAAAAAAATCAAGGTGCATTTTCAGGCCACAAGATGTGGGTTGAAGCACCGATGACCGCGTTGAAGGCACTTTGCGACATCTGTCCTTTTGAGAAATCTGTACACATTCTGTTCGTTTCATCTGAAAAATATTTGTTTTTGACGGAATTAAGGAAAACCTTTCCGACATGTCTTGTTTTTCAAATGCGTCAATACATGATGTTATGATTGGATGTAATCGTCCTAGGAGTATTCAGGGTCGGAGTACCAGTCAGCTTGTGGATGCGGCAGATGCGCGTTCGGATCAGGAATTCCGGGGACAGTATCCTTGTAAGGTCGGGCATGTACACTGTCCCCCAAACTAACCCCAGAACTAAACAAATCCAATGGTGGCGGACGCTAAAGCGTTAACAACCTTTCGAGGCCCCTTGCCTGAATGGTTTTCCTTCACGAACGGCTTTAAAAAGGTTGGAAAACACGTATTCTTGGAGGTTAGGTTTGAAAAGGTCCTTGTGTTCTTCGTAGTTGCAGGCAAAACATCCGCCGCGAAAGTCGTCGGCAATTCCCTCCGCTTCACAGTTGGCGCGAAGCGTTTGACATCCTGTCATTTCAAGGCGGGAGTGAATATGTGTCAGCCCGTGATCCACATCGCCCAGTTTTCCAATTACCTCATCAGGTTTAAGTGTGATAACCTTGGAGCATGCTGATATTTCCCCGTTTGCCGCAGTAGATATTCCAGTTTGCGCCGCCTGGCAGCCAAAATAATTACCGTGGTCCTTAACCGGTTCATTTTCAAACTCAGCGATGCGCAGATCGTGTTGATGTTTTCTGCCTTCATACCATTGCCTGATCCTGCATAACTGGGCGTGTAAATATTCGATCTCAGCCACAGACCATTTCACTCCGGTCGCATGACCAATGACAAATTGATTCACACCGAGGTTGTAAAGACCGACAACATTATCGTATAAATCATCGACAGCACCCGGCATGACCGTCATCTTGGCACCGATCCACGGTTGTCTCACCTTGAGGTTACGAACCGTTTCCATGACCAGATCAAATGTGCCCCGTCCACGGCGGTCGACCCGGAACCGGTCATGGGTGCGGGCCAGCCCGTCAATGCTAAGCAACACCATAATGTGGTGGTCCGCCAGAAAGGAGATCATCTCCCGGGTAAATCCCACACCGTTGCTGGTCATGTGAAAACTGACCGTTTTACCGACGGCAGCGGCTTTCTGTTCCGCATATCGAGTGGCTTCGCTCAACACTTCAAAATTCAGCGTCGGCTCGCCGCCGAAATGAGTAATTTTCAGGCTTGAATGATCGCGGGCATAATCAAAAAGCAAATCGATCGCGGCTCGGGCAATATGCCCGGACATCCGACGTTTTCGAAGCGCCGATTTTTCAAAACAGTAAGAGCAGGCAAGATTACACCCCTCGCTCAGCATCAGTTCGAGCTTGGTGACGGGAGGGAAAAGACTGCTGTTAACCTGCCGGACAACATCATATAAAATACGAGATGCTGCTGCGGCAGGCTGATGCAGCTCCGTTTGTAACCGATTTAAAAGCAAAGGCACATCGGGCGTAGCGGAGAGTATTTGTTCAACGATCTCCCGGACCAGGGCATCTGAGCAAAGAGCCGGAAAAGATGTTGCAGTATTCTTTGTTCTCAGTGCCATACGGGTATCAGGTTCGTCTATCCTGAAAATGAGCTGCACGTGAACCGGACATCGCCACAATCATATTTCCCTGCCTGGCAAGTGAAATTCTTGCATTCAAAGACGGGAGAGTCGCCACAACCGGATCGAGCCTTCTTCTTGCCTTTCTTTAATTGAGAATCGGCAAGATTTTTACGAACTTCTTCCATTATTTTTTTTGACAATTCGTCTGCTAACGCTTTTGCATTTTTGCTGAGCATAGGTATCCTCCCATGAGCTATTGATGAAGTGTTATCCGAATCATGAATGTCTATGCGCCCGTGTATGTATTGGTGCACTTAAAAATATTTTCGCAGCTATCCGGGCTGGAGCATGTATATTTGCTCGTACATTCGAATTTCACGCTGTCACAAGCGTATTCGTCTCTGTAAAGAAGAGAACCACCCGCCCCTTTTAATGCCTCGCCAACGGTCATGAGCACTCTTGCCGTAATTTCGCGTGTAAGAGCCTCTATTTCGCTTTGATCGATTTTTTTCTCTGACATAATCATCCCCCTCCTTAAAATTGGTCAAAGTATATATTGGTTTTTAACAAAATGGATTTGGAAAAAACATAGTGTAACCATCATCTTATTGTCAAGTAAAAACTTGCTAACAGGAAATCATGACGAATTAAGTTGGCCAGGGCATGCCCCGCGAATGGCTGATGTATTGCATGATGATATTCGCGCAGGATCTTGACAATGTTGTCTCGAAATGTATCTGGCATTCTCTCTCTTCTCCTGGATACGAAAAGCTCACACGGAGCAACCACGGGGCCGCGATCGGATTTAGCAACGGGTTATGTGGTTCTTTCTGCTTTAGGGAATACCCTATCAATCAATGTTCTTTCTTCTTCAAGCCATTCCCTCCGCTCGCTTTCCGAGCTGGTCACGACCGTGCTGAATGTGCGACGATGAAAATTACCGACTCCGCATAAGCCAAAAATGCAGTTTCGCCAGATGGTTTCAAGGGGGTCTCCAAAAACTTGTTGCTCCCTTTCCGGTAGGGTGTTTGAGGTGTTGAAGACGACAGCGGCTTCAGCCTTCAACAGACCTTTGGGGATACCTTCTCCGGCATCTCCTTCCAAGAACTCGTAGGCAATCCCCGGACGGATCACCCGGTCAATCCAGCCCTTCAATACTGCCGGCGGCTGCCCCCACCAGTTGGGGTGAATGACAATAATACCGTTTGCCTGTCGAACTTCCTCACAATGGCATTTAACTGGCTCCGGCAGCACGGCGTCCTTCGGAATTTCCTTGCTAACGAGCAGCGGACCGAAGTTCTCGGCATACAGGTCGTGAAAAGATACGCTGTGCCCATTCATTTCGAGCTGCTCGACAGCGGCCGACGCGATTGCATGATTGAGGCTTTCCTTATCAGGATGGGCAAGGATGACCGATATTCTCATGGTTATCTGTGTTTCTCCTATTTTTCATAAACGAAAAGCTAAGCTGGAGCAGCCCCGTGAGCAGCGATCGGCTATAGCGGCTTGTTCGAATTTGTTAATCTCTCAATGACACTACCACCAATTCAATTTTTTTATGCTTTCTTCAAAAGCAGTTGCAACGTCAATAAACCTAGTTATATCTCCGCCGAAGAACCCGGCTTTTAGAGGTGGCCAATCAGAACTCATTCTTTGTGCTTCGCCGATGATGTCCTTGAGTGGATTCTCATGGTTGCCCCGGCCGCTATACTTCCACTTTGTGATCGTCTTTATACTTGCTGTCAAGAATACTCCGTCTAACTGCATTCAATTATTTATAGAGCTGGTTGATATCCTAGTGCTTTTCAATGATCTCTTTTCGCTTCACTTGATACTCTTCTTTTGTGATTAACTTATTGTCTAAGGCAGTTTGCAATTCTTGTAATTTTTGCGTTAAAGATTTTGTTGAGGAATCGGCTTGGCTCTGAACTTTGTCAGACGGAGAACCAGTTTGACTCTTAATATTGTCGAACATTAAATCCAACAATTCATTTGGCACTCGATGTGCGGTAAATAATGTATTACCAAAAAAATGGGTCAAGAAGTTACTAGTTACAATAATCGAATCTGATTTAGGATCATAAAATCGTAATCCAAAGCGTATTTAAAAACACCACAGGTGGAATAATTTCAAAGCCATACCCATCATAATAAAACACAACGAAATCAGCTTGACAGTCTGTTCTGCTAGATGCGGGATATATCTTCACTCCTCGCTGCGTCAAATTATTCGTAATAGTTTCCGCAAATTCTGGTGATGCATCTTCGTCAACAACGACACAAGCACTTTTGAACTTGTATTTATAAGAATCTTTCACGACCCAAAAATCTCTAGTTGGTGAACAGCCAGCGAGACATATAGCAACAATAACTATCCAGGCATAATTTCTGATCAAAGTAGCGCTCCTTTCTAATATCAAGGTGATCGTACATTTTATGTTAACGGGCTTTTAGTTCAATCCTCTCATTGAGATGCGGGGGTGCGTTTTATCCCTTTGGGCACTTCGTCTTTTGCTTTGAAACATATGGATTGCAGAGTGTTGCTGTTTTCAACTTTCTTTTCCGCTTCTACACAAGTTACCCATTCCTTCCCGTACAAGACAGACTCCATTCTGTTAAAATAGAGATTAAAAGCTTCATGCCATTTTTCTGGTTTTTTCCTTCTGTTTTCAAATTGCAACGTAAGTTCCAACTTTGCCTCAACATCGTTGTTTTTTTGTGATGCAGTAAGAATGTATTCAAAGGTTATCTTTGGCGTAGATGTAGATGCCATTCTTTCCGCTTTCATCTGATTTTCCGTGCATGTCACGATAGTGTATTTTAAATCAAGATATTTTGCGACAGTGCTTGCGGCGTTCAATACTTGATCAACGGTCGTATTAGGAAACGTATGACTGGACATTGCTAACAAATCTTGACGTGTGATCTCCCGTTGGGGCATACATCCCACCAATAACAGGGCCACGGTCAACAGCAAAACTTTTCTCTTCATAATTCCCCTTTCATTTTGTGAGTTATGCCATAATACGCCTCAACAGCACATTGAGAGATGCCTCTTGATATTAATTCAATGTTTATTTGTCGTTTTCGTAAGCCACCCCGAACATTACGCCACCAACAACTATCGCAATCACTAAACCAGTAATAATCAATAGGCAAGGTTTGACGCTAAACCGCGATAATCGTGAAAGCCATAAGTTTTTTCATATGCCATCTCCATTTTGGCGATATTCAACGAGACGCCTAATGATGAATTAAACCAGAGCGTTTAACAAAGCTTTGATCAGCCCTGATTTAATGTAGAGCAAAAATCAAGTTTACCGTACCTATTTATTCTCTGTCTTAGAGTTGCTTTTCAAAAGTTTGGGATCAATTAATGGTGTCCCTTTTATTCTATATGTCGAATATCCATACACATACGGGACATAAAACCATTCATGTTCTAGCACACCATCTAGGAGCGCAACAGCACCCGGTGTACTTTCAATTGCCTTGTCAGCTGCTTCTTTAGGGCTCGGCATACCAGTCGGGAATAATATTATGATATGCTTTAAGTCTTCCCCTTCAACGCGATTATCACCTCTTTTAAAGTCAGCACCGCGGGATAAATCAATATTTTTTGTAGAAATAATTGTAAAATCCGTTAATCTTGTCGTACATCCATTCAGTACTAACAATGACAGGAATACAAAAAGTGTAATTATTATGCCTTTCCATCTGTGCGCTTTTACAATTGTAAATTGTCTAGTCATCATCCTCTCCTTTGTGGCCCCTAAAAATATTTTCAGTAATCAAGACGGAGCCTTTGCCTTGTTCCCCTTCCTATGAAAAAATCAGCCGGAGCTTACAGATCGACTCTAGCGAAGGATTATGTGATATTTAAAACACCTTTGCATTTTGGATATCTTGAACATCCCAAAAACTGCTTTCCAGCATTTTGACCATTTTTCGTTTCTCTCAACACCATGGGGCTACCGCATTTTGGGCACATATTTTCCTTCTTCTTTTCATTTACGATATGGTTGACATGTTTTACATGCTCTCTGTTGGTTTTAAATGAGCGCGTTAACATGCCGGCGCCGATTTTACTTAAGATTGAGTCAACCTCTGTTTCAGAGAGGACAGGCTGTCTTTTTGATTTGATAAACCGAACATAACCGCGGCCATATGTTACTTTTTCTGGCATTTCTGTTTTGAAAGTGCTGTCTCCAACAAAAACAACCAATGAATGAACCTGCTGATCATTCAGTCCAAGCAGGAATTCAAGAGTTTTTACGTGCTTGTAGTTTTGGTGCAGAGGGTTTTGGAATTTAGTTGAATGCTTGTATATCTTTTGAGTCCATGTCTGCTGGTCGGGGTCACCAAAAATCCACCCTTTCATATTTTTTGTTTCAACCACGAATACGCCATATATTGAAACGATAATGTGATCAATTTGAGTTGTTCCATTTTCGGTTGGTAATGTCACATTTTTGATGAGATGGTATACATGCTTATCAAGAAACATTCTTGCCAAGATGTTTACCATGAATTCGCCCGTTATGCCTTTGAACCAAGAAGATTTTATTATAATTACCAAAACTATGATTAGTATAAAATACCATGTTGCGCCTATAAATTGATTTATAATTGAATAATAATCCATTCTAGATTCTCACCTTTCCCACATAACAAAGAAATTATCCGGAGCGTACGGATCGGCTGGATTGCTTTTGTTAAAAGTTTTTGCTCATGTATCAATTTAGATGGAATCCTACCTTTATCTCATTCGGTTTTTAAATTCATTGGAGATACTTCTTTGAATCCCTGAGCTTTTGCAGCGTTGATGCAGGCCTCGAATCCTTGGCGCAGATGATAGCCACTAATGGCGCCACTTTTTCCGCTTGCCTCGCATATCACTTTCTCTCCCTGCGCATTGATCAAGGTGGTCTTGTAATGGGCACAACCTCCAAGAACGGAAACAATGAAAATAGCTAAGATTAGGTTTTTAATTTGCATACCGTTGTTTCCTTTTAGATATTGTATTTAGTCTATGTTTTTTGCTTTCAACGAAAAGCTGAGCAGGCGCGGTCCAGCGGGCTGCGATCGGCTCTGGCGAAGGGTTAAGAGCTCTTAATCTCCGGAAACTCCTCTTTACCTCCCATATCCAAGAAGATGTCCATCGCCGTGGAAAGATATGAGCGTATGTCAAAACCAGGATGCAGCTTGTGTTCCCGTAGGTTCTGCCAGAGCCTTTCAAGAAATGTGAACAATACTTTGGCTGGATCTATTAACACCTCCTTGCCCTGAACTGTTGCAGACAAACTCCTATGAGTTGCATCCTCATGTGACACGGGAATCCGCCTTTGAACATACTGATTACTGGCCAGCGCAACCTAACAGGATTTCAGGGCCATGATCGCAGAAATGATCGTCCGGCTTCTTTGCGCACTTGTAACTTAGAAAGAAAAAGGGGCCAGGACTCTGTTGAGATCTGTATACCCATGCACTCTTTCCCTGTGCTGTTGGGTTACTATCAGCGGCAAGTCGCACTGTTTCTTCAGATAGAGGAAGGATGCCCTTTTCGAGGAACACCTGTTGGTCACTGTGGCGCGTGCAATGATACCCCATAATCCTCATATCGTTGGCAATACAACTTTGATCCCATTTATTTAGAAAATGATCTTCTGTGCAATCGAGACAATAAGTTACATCTGCCAGCATTTGTGTGGTTATGCCCCAGAATCCAGAAGAATCTGTCTTCCCCGTGGTCTTCAGGTCAGCATACAAGTCTGCGGTTACAAACCAGTCTTTGGAAATCTGTTCTGTCGCAACCTGAACGGACTCTTGATCATCAATATCTATGATCATCTTCCCTCATATAATGTCGGTGTTGAGCTGCCGTTTTGGGGACAGGACTTTATTTTCTTTTATCAAAACGGCGGCCTTAACTGATTTCATTGTACCCTACAATTGCAAAACCCCGCTTCTCTCACCGAGTCACGGGGTCTATTATTGTTACCATCATACTCCACCGCATCGGGTTAATGGTGCTATTACAGGTAAAGTTGTTTTGAAACTGTTGATACATTTGCACCTGTCCCCCCAGTTTGTCAATAACAAGTTCTGCCGCGGAATGAAGAGGCTACTTTTTATTTTTTTTGAAATTTTCCGGCGAATGGTTTTGTATATAGGAATTACCATTGGGAGAGACCGGGGGGTGTCCAGCAGGGTCCCCTTTTTAATATGCCCAATGCAGACGGGGTCGGGATACATGAGGCTCATGCCCCGGTACCTTCTTCGCGCCAAGTCATCCCCCTCCCTTCCGGGAAAAGAATTCTTTTTTTCCTGGGCTGACAGTATTAGCATCAGAAATACCAGTCATTTGTCGCACAGCACACTGCTGCACTTGCTACAGTAATTAAACTCTACCAGGCAAGGGTAAGACTAGGGTAAAAGCAAGCCGCTGCTCCTGGCTGACCTGGTGCAGGCTCCCCAGGCCACCGGGCTTATCCCGCGGAAGGCTAGCCAGGCCGGGATATTAACGCGGGGCGCGAAGCAGCGTAGCGGCTAGCTAGCGCGCCCATCGCGCCCGGCCGGTCAGTGGCGTAGCTGAAGCGGAGATAAACCGGGAGTAAAGCGAGATGGTCAGCTAATCTTGTATAGTGGTATTTATAAAGAAAGTGGGGCGAGCGTGGGGAGAGAATGACTACAAGCAAAAAAATAAAAAAGGCTTACGTGGGAATTGAACCCACACAGAGGCAAGCTCCGAGGGATTTTAAGTCCCTTGCGTCTACCAGTTCCGCCACCCAGGCCCAATGTGAATTACACAAAAAGTTGCGCGGTTTATATTATGTTTAATTTGGTGTGTCAAGGATTTGATAAACCGTTGTTTCCTGACCGCATGACGGTTTTTTTGTTTCTTGAAGCCGTTCTCTGTTTTATGATAAGCAAGGCCATGTTCTTGAAAGGATTTTCAAATGCAAAACATTGACCTTATCATTTCCGGGGGAAAGACCCTGCTGATGGACAGCAGCAATACCTGCCTGGAAAATGCGGCGATCGCCGTTTACGATTCCGTGATTATTGAAATCGGAAAGAAAGAAGACATCCTGAAAAAATACTCCGCGCGGGAAATGATTAACGCCGAAGGTTCCCTCACCATGCCCGGATTCATCAACACGCATACCCACGCAGCCATGACCTGCTTCCGCGGAATCGCCGACGATCTGGAACTGATGGATTGGCTGAACAACTACATTTTTCCTGCCGAAGCGAAAAATGTGAATGAACATCTTGCCTACTGGGGATCTCTGCTTGCCTGCGCGGAAATGATTAAATCCGGCACAACAACATTTTGCGATATGTATATTTTCGAAGATGAAACGGCTCGTGCGGCAAAAGAGGCCGGCATACGCTGTCTTGTAGGCGAAGTCCTTTTCGATTTTCCTTCTCCCAGCTGCAAAACGCCGGAAGAGGGGCTTGCCTATACACGAAGGCTTGCTGAAAAATGGCAGGACGACCCTCTGGTCAATATTATTGTCGAACCGCACGCACTCTATACCTGTTCACCCTCCCTCCTGCAAGACACGAAAAAAATTGCTGATGACTATCACCTGATGCTGGGAACTCACCTTCTGGAAAATCAATCGGAGAGGGATCAGCTTCAGGATAAATTCGGGAAGAGCGCGGTTTCCTTTCTTCAAGAC
>PHBN01000030.1 GCA_002840635.1 Deltaproteobacteria bacterium HGW-Deltaproteobacteria-1 | reverse complement strand
GAGAGAGCTTGGGGCGCAGCCAGAACCGCGACGGGCACGGCGCTGGCTGCAGACTCTTCCGGAACAATTGCGGAAAATGAAAACATCGCCTTTGACTGGGCCTATATTGAGTATAAGTCACCGATTGGTATTTTCAGTGCCGGATACATGAATGATGGTTCAACGGGAACCATCTTTGGTAACAGCTACAGTCCCAAGGGAAGAATCAAGTATTCGAATAGTTTTGGCCCGGTGGCACTTAATCTGGCCTATACCAAGGAAAGGGAAGCCAGTTTCATGGCGACCAATGCGGCAACTTTAGCCGATAATGATAATGATAAATACGGCATTGAAGGTGTTTTCAGCTGGGAAACAGGCAAGGCGGGTCTCAATGTCAATTACTATCGACAGGCGGCCAACCGTGCTGCAGCAAACCCGGGTACCGGCCTTGGTAATTCTTATACGAGGAACTATTTCCTCTTCACGCCTTTTGTTATCGCGAAATTCGGCTCGGTAGCCCTGCAGGGAGAATTCAATTATGCGGTAGGCAAGGACAATTATGAGTTCCCGGCTGATAGCAGAGATGACAGAGACATCAAAAGCATCAGCGGCTGGGTTGACGCAACGGCCGATTTCAAAAAGGTTTACGTGGGTGGCAGCATTGCCTATGTGTCAGGTGATGACCCTGACAGCCACAGAATAGAAGGCGGTATCATAAATGGCGGGCGCGACTGGACTCCCTGTCTGATTATGTTCAACTATTACGACCGTGGAAAATGGATCGGTAATCTCAACGGTTGGGACGGTACCACCGACAACGGCACCATGACCAATGCCTGGTTCTTCCAGGTTCGTGGAGGGTTCAGACCGATTGACAAGCTCGATATCATGGCATCTGTTTCCTATGCCCGCGCCGAGAAAACCCTTAAGCCTGCCAATACCTATACATGGGAAGGCAGAGACTACGGCTGGGAAGTGGATTTGACCGGAACATACAAAATTACCAACAACCTGTCCTACATGCTGGGCGCGGGGTACCTTTTCACCGGCGACTGGTACAGCGGAACAACGGCTACCGGTCAGGACATCCAGAACAACTTGATGGTCATCAACAAGTTGACGCTGACGTTCTAAAACAGGATGATGTGCAAAGGCTGAAGTTGAAGAACACGGGCCGGGCGGTCAAGGGATGACTGCCCGGCTTTGATTTATAGAATAGTAAAACTCTTAACTTTTCAGTGATAACCCAGAATGATGACATGAAAAGAGGTGCCACCAGTATGTTTCTAATCAATTGACATACCTTTGTGAATTTCTTATACTCACTATCAAAAGAATCATTTTTATCAATGGCCATCATTTGCTCAAACAGTAAAGGGTAAAAAGGAGGTATTGTTATGGCGGAAAAAAAGATTGGCGAAGTAGTCAAATTCTTTGCAAAACCTTCAGTTGCCGCTGTTCACATAACAGAAGGTGATGTGCAGGTTGGTGACAGCATTAAATTTTCCGGTCATACGACGGAATTCACCGATGTGATTCAATCCATGGAAGTGGACAATAAGCCGGTACAAAAAGCTGTTGCCGGTGACTCCATAGGCCTCAAGGTGTCGGACCGCGTTCGGCCCGGTGACGAAGTATTTAAAATAGTTGCTGATTAATTATCGCCACCCTTTGTCTTTTTTGCAACGACAATTCAAGATGCCGTGATGGCGATTCCATTATCAGTACAGGATCCCGTGCATGTCAAAGATTCTGATCGTCGATGATGAACAAGATATTACTGACCTGATATCCTATAATCTGGAGCGGGAAGGTTTTTCTACTATTAAGGCATTTCATGGAGATAAGGTATTTACCATCATTAAATCAAAGAAGCCGGATCTGATTATTTTGGATTTGATGCTTCCGGGCATGAACGGATTAGATATCTGCAAGGGCATTCGGGCCAATCCTGATACGGCCCATTTGCCGGTGATTATGCTCACAGCTAAAGGCGACGAGGTAGATAAGATTATCGGGTTGGAAATCGGCGCGGATGATTACATAACCAAGCCCTTCAGCGTGAAAGAATTGGTCGCCCGTGTCAGAACGATTCTTCGCCGCACCCAGGAAAAAGAAAAGCCATCGACTAAAAAATTGTTTGAATACGAGGGACTCATGATTAATTATGAATCCTGTACTGTTCAGGTGCAGGGACGCGTTATTAATCTGAGTCCCACGGAACTGAAACTTCTCTTCTTTTTAACCCGTAATCCCGGCAGGGTCTACTCAAGAAATCAGATTCTGGATCATGTCTGGGGTGACGATACATTCATTACCGACCGTGCCGTCGATGTGCATATCCGCCGTCTTCGTGGCCAGATCGAGCAAGACATGGAAAATCCCGGCTATATTCTGACAGTCCGAGGATTTGGCTATAAATTTGCTGAAGTCAAATAGAATGTCCTTTCCATTCCAAATCTTGAGTAATTTCCGCCAAAAACTTATCTGCTCATTATATTTGTCTCAGACAGTCAGGATATTTACTCAAAATATCTCTATTTCTTCATGATACTGAAACATTGAAGTTTTATCATCTCCTTGTAAAACTGGAGGAAGATGATGAAAGGAGATGGACATTGAGTAAAGTAAATGCTGCTTTGCAGCAGTTTCAAGAGGCAGAAGGATATTGGGTCCCGAAAACGCCGGGAGAGATATCCGAAATCCTGGGTGTCAAATATGATCGTTTAGGCTTAAATACCGGGTCTTTGCCGTTCGCTCCGCCGGACGCGACCGCAGGCAGTGAATCGGAATTGCAGACAGTGGTTGTCGGAAACAAAAATGATGTTGACTTGCCCCTGTTCATTGAACAGTCCAGCTATTTTGCAAATACAAAACGCAGGACCAGGACGGGAGAAACATCCCGAAAAGTGATGACCGACCTTGAGAAACACCTGAATGCCAATCGGGAAGGAATCTGGGAAAACAGTTTGGTTCGTTTCCCTCGAGATAAGATGGGGGAACTTGCCACGGCGATTTTTCAATACGATCTAATGGCCGACAAGGCGAATGTGCTTGCCGGTCAGCGCTCGGATTTAAGTCGTTTTATTTTTCAACAGGACGGATGTGACCATATCCGGATTCCGATCAGTTATCTCCTGAAGTTGTCTCTTGCGGAAATTGTTGATCCAAAAAGTAATGGGCATCCACTCCTTCAACAGACCGGCTTGCGGGTGATGGAAAATTTTCTTAATGACAACACGTCACCGGAAACGTCATCGTTTTATGTTGTCACTGCGGAGACTGGGGCAGGTCTGGGAAGGACCGTGGCCAGGGAAATGGCCATACGGTTTTTATTAAGCCAGTTTCTGGTCCAGTATGCCAATAAAAAATATGCACTTGAGGAAAACGGCCAGAAGGCCATGATTTTCCTCTCACCCCATCCGCCGACACGCCAGAAGGATTTGAGTTGTTGTATCTCTGATGCGTTTTATCGGGAGCTCTTTATGAACCCCTGTCTTTCGGGATGGGATAAAGGTGAAGAAAAGCATGAATACATGCATCTTTGTCATCGTGTTCTGAGTCGCAGCCAATTCAATGCAGTCCTAAAGCTTCGGGAAGCCGGAATTATAACCAGCAATCTGGTTTCATTACCGAACTTATCCAATATCAGTCTGGCCAATAATGGAACCCATGTAAGCCTGGGTAGCACCAAGCTCGGCTGTCTGCTGAAGGATTCTTCATCTGGGTTTTCCGCAAGAGACGAAAAATATATCGGCGATCTGGTGGTAAAAATTGTTGAGCATTTTCTTCCGTTGTTTGTCGGAACCTACAGCGCCGCTCCCTACCGTTTGGATTTTGTCGACTTCCATCCGGAGAAGGCTCTCGGGTTTCTTCCGCATGAGCTGGATTATACGCATCTGCGTATGCTCTGGCGGCGCTGGCGCAAAAAAGCCGATTTAAGTGTTTTCGGAAAGTCCATCACGCCCTTTGGGCCAAGATGGATTGATCATCTCATCAGTGAAGTGTTTCGGTTAAAGGGAGATTTTATCCCCGACTTCCGCCTCATTGATTATCTGGTTGTTTTAATGAGTACGGATGAAAGTCCGGCCTTGAATGGCGAGTTGAATAACTCGCGGCACTTGAAAACAGATCTGGCTGATCTTGGTGTATTTGACGCCAAGATGTCTCTTTATCTTCTTGAGAAACTTCGTGAATACAGCGTGATGGGGTTTTCCGGTTTTGAAGGTCGTCACTATAGCCTCTTTGAAAATTTTATGCAGGATGTGGGACCTGCTGTCAATTTGCAGAATCTCCTCTATCTGCTGGCCTTTAAATACATTGTCACCGGCCAGGTCGGGCATGAACATATCCCGGATGATCCCTCCGTGGAAAGTGAAAGGAGGCAAATCTTTTTCGGCTCGGCCATCGGATTGCCGACTTTTTTTGTGCAGAGCAGCACAGGAAACACTCTGCTCAAAAAGATCATCAGCCGGACTGAGCGTGTTCGCATGAGTCGTCGGTATCCCGGTTACCTGCGTGCATATAACCTAGAATACCGACGCGCACTGCTGAAGATTTTACATGAAGATGCGGCCGACCTGATAGAAATGCTCGGTATGCGCGATGATTTGGTGGATCTGGAAGACAGGTTGAACTATCCAGAGGGTTTTTCGGCCTGCGGCCGTCTGACCCGCGGGGTGTTGAACACCGTTGGTGCCCGAAGTCCACTGGAGGTCAGCGCCGCTACTTTTAATCAGGAGGCGGAGAAATATTACCGGACGGATTTGCGCAACCATCACATACTGGAAGCATTTGCATTGCTTGGTGATGACATGGGCAAACTGGAAAAAGCATCGGATGAATGCGGACAGGTTGCGCGGACATTGCTCTATGGTATTTTCAAAGGAAAAACGACTGGCGAGTTTTTGGAAGACGCTCGGCACGAAATTCTATCGGAAACAGCATCAGTTCGGACCCTGGAGACGATCATCAACATGATTTTAGTGCATATTCATCATAAAACGGAGCATCATCGAATGTCTTAAAATATTTAGGAAGGGTAGGAAGGATAATGCAGCATCATTACATAGAGCGAGACACGCGCAAGATCAAAACAGAACAGTTTTACGGCGACCAGGCCGTGCAATTTCTCTATTCCCGTATCCGGGAACAATCATCCTGGCTTTTTCGCAGGTTGACCAGCGCCAGAATTTCCAGCGTGTTGGGTCATATGAACTATGACGGAATTCTATCCAGGCGCATGAATAATTATTTAGATATCCATCAACAATTGAATATCGATCCGCGAGAATGTCTGGATGTTCCAGGAAATCTAAACTCCTTAAGAAGCATATTTGAAAGAAAAATTCGCTATTGGGAATGCCGTCCGATGCCTAATGACCCGTGCGCCATTGTGTCGCCCGCTGATTCCAGAATGCTTTTGGGATCATTTCAGGAAGAATCGGGGTTGTTTATCAAGGATAAGTTTTTTGATTACGAGGAGATGTTCGGCGCCGATAAGCGCACCTGGCTTGCGGCATTTCGGAAGGGAGACTTTGCGGCTTTCCGGCTAACGCCAGAGAAATATCACTTCAATCACACGCCTGTTGCCGGGAAAATTCTCGATTTTTACCAAATTCCGGGAACTTACCATGCATGCAACCCGCACGCGGTTGTTTCCACGGTAACGCCTTACTCCAAAAACAAGCGGGTTGTGACAATCATTGATACGGATGTTGAGGGCGGCACAAAGGCAGGGCTGGTCGCCATGATTGAGGTGGTGGCGCTGATGATCGGCGATATCGTTCAGTGTTACAGTGAAAAAAAATACGACAATCCTGTTTCCGTCGGCACGGGCATATTTGTAAAAAAAGGCATGCCTAAGAGCCTGTTCCGTCCCGGCAGCAGCACGGTCGTGTTGATATTTCAAAAAGACAGGGTGCGGTTTGCGGATGATATTGCGGCAAACATGTTTTATCCGGATGCTGAAAGCATTTTCAGTCACGGCTTTGGAAAATCTCTGGTCGAAACGGAGGTCAAAGTCAGATCCTATATTGCCAGTTCCTGCAACCACATGGATACTAATAAAATTATTTAAGCATGAAATGGAGGGAACGATTATGCGGCAAAGAAGAATCCAGTTTATCAGGAGAGCTTTGGTTCGAAAAATGGAAGAACTTCGGTTAAGCGCAGATAATACGATATCAAGAATGAAAGATGACGAGGGTAACTGTGCCGATCCATTTGACCAGGCGGCAACGGATTCCATTAAGTTTGTTGAGTTAGCCTGTCGTGACAGAGAACGGGAATTGATGATTGATGTCAAGGAAACTATTATGCGGATCGACAGGGGGTTGTTCGGCGTTTGTGATCATTGCGGCAGGATGATCCATGATGAAAGGCTCAGCATCGAACCCATGAGCAGATTATGCACGGAATGCCAGGATGAAAAGGAGATTAGTCACAAACGAAAAAACAGGCGATTAACCATGAAAGGAATGACTCATCAGCATGGTTGATGAAATCTTTCTTTTGACGCTCTCCTGGGGAATCCTTCTTTTGTTTGTCTGGGCATTTCGAACACTTCCCGCGGAGGGTTGGCAGATCCTTGCCTGCCTGCCCGGGCGGAAAAGACCCGATGGTACTTGGAACGGCATCAACTTAACCTACTATGGTTTGTTCAATGCCTTGGCCTATGTAATTGCTGTGGCAATATTTATGTTGATCATCGGTTCTCTGGGTATTGCGCCGTCTGCTGCCCTGACGGTGATTTTACCGATTTTGGTAATCGGCATGGGCGCTTCACGCTACATTGCCCGTTTGGTGGAAAAAAAGCCTTCCACGTTTTCCGTGGGAGCCGCTTCTTTTGTCGGCATTGTCATAGCGCCGTGGACCATCCTGCTCGTGAACATGACTCTGGGTAAGTGGTGGCTATTTCATTTTCCGATGCTGGAGACGCTGGCCGCCATGCTGATTGCCTATGCTTTCGGAGAGGGTATCGGACGTCTGGCCTGCATCAGTTTCGGCTGTTGTTACGGGAAACCGCTATCGGAGTGCCATGCATTGATCCAAAAAATTTTTCGCCGGAGACATTTTGTTTTTCAGGGTAGGATCAAGAAAATCCATTATGCCGACCGGCTGGAAGGCCGGCCGGTTGTTCCTGTTCAGGCACTGACGGCGGTTCTTTACACAGGAGCCGGAATTTTGAGCTTCTACCTGTTTTTGAAAGGATTTTCCAGTGCAGCTTTGCTTTTGGTGTTGCTGGTGACCCAGAGCTGGCGTTTTGTTTCCGAATTCCTTCGCGCGGACTACCGGGGTCAAAGTCGCGTTTCCGCTTATCAGATTATGTCATTACTGGCAATGGGATACATCCTGATATTAATGTTCGCGTATGCTCAACCACAGCGTGTCGCACCGGCCTTGATGAAGGGTTTTCAATTGTTGTGGGATCCCGGATTGATTATTTTCCTCCTGGTTTTAGGGATCGTTTCTTTCGTTTATGCAGGCAAGAGCGAAGTTACCAATTGTACGATAGACATACATGTCGTTGAGAAAAAGACGTAGAACTCTCCATTTTATCCTATTGTTTCTTATGCCTTTTTATCTTTCTTAGACCTTTCCCAGGTGCCGCTTTTTTGGTAACTTGAGCACTTGACATGGCTTGGGAACTGTGTTTGTTAATAAACATCATTCAAATATTGTTTTTGTTCATTCATCTGGCTGTCATCACATTGTAACACTGGCATAATATATTTAGCTCAAATTAAAATTGAGGAGGAACATATGTTCAATATGATTAAGAAAGCAGCATTGGGGCTAGTAATGTTGTGCCTGACAGCGGGGACGGCTCTGGCTGCCGACTCCATCGTAATCAAGGGGTCCACCACTGTTTTACCAGTGGCGCAAGGTACGCTGGAGGCTTTTATGAAAGCCAATCCCGGCGTACAGATGTCGCTTTCCGGTGGCGGGTCCGGTGAAGGCATCAAAGCACTGATCGACAAAACAACTGATATCGCAACATCGTCACGCGAAATCAAAGACAAGGAAGTCGAACTGGCCAAAACCAAGGGTGTCAATCCGGTTGCCCATGTTGTAGCATTCGATGCGATTATCCCTGTAGTCCATCCTAAAAATAAAGTCTTCAATCTGTCCATTGATCAACTGAGTCAGATTTATCAGGGGAAAATTACGAATTGGAAAGAATTAGGCGGTGAAGATTTAAAGATAGTGGTGATTTCTCGCGACTCATCATCCGGCACGTTTGAATCCTGGGATCATTTTGTGATGAAAAAAGCGAAAGTGACCCCCAGGGCTCAGATGCTGGCTTCCAATGGAGCGCTGGTCACCGCTGTGGCCAAAAACAAGTATGCGATTGCCTATCTTGGCATCGGTTACGTCAACAAAAGCGTTAAACCTCTTCAGGTCAATGGCATCACCGCAAGCGTGCAGACGGCCATGTCCAAGGAATATCCTTTCTCTCGCGAGCTCTATATGTACACCAATGGTGAACCGCAGGGTGCGACGGCCAAATATCTTGCTTTTGTGAAATCCGCCGAAGGACAGAAGATTGTCACCAAGGAAGGTTTTGTCCCCCTGGTTGAAGTGAAGAAACCTGTTAAGAAAAAATAATTTCTGTCGTTGTGTTAATGGTTTCGCTGCGGGGTGCTGTGTTTGTCTTTCCCCGCAGCGAAACCTGTTTGCATGGCCCTGAAATAATGGATCGACTGCGGTTGAGGATCTCATGAATCGCCAAACCAAAGAAATTATCATTAAATACATTTTTCTGCTTTTCTCTCTGGTGTCCGTCGTCGTGCTGGGGTTGATTGTATTTTCTCTTTTCCGTGAAGGACTGCCGATTTTTGGAAAGGTATCGGTCAAAGATTTTCTTTTCGGGATGGAATGGTATCCCACCTACGATCCGCCATCCTTCGGCATATTTCCGCTCATTGTCGGCTCTTTAGTCGTTACGCTGCTGGCCACGCTTATTGCCGTGCCGCTGGGCGTGATGGCCGCTATCTATATTTCAGAAATTGCGCCACAGGCAATCAAAGAGACGCTCAAGTCGGTCATTGAACTCCTGGCCGGCCTGCCGTCAGTCGTTCTGGGTTTTTTCGGTATGGTGATCATCGCTCCCTGGATGCAGGAAACATTTGATCTACCTACAGGTTTAAATATTGTTAATGCATCTGTGATTCTGGCCATTATGGCGATCCCGACAATATCGAGTATTTCCGAGGATGCCCTCTATGCCGTGCCGCGTGAATTCAAGGAAGCGTCCTATGCTCTGGGTGCGACAAAATTTGAAACCATTATCAACGTGATTCTGCCCGCTGCGATATCCGGCATTTCCACCGCCGTCATGCTGGGGATGGCCAGGGCCATTGGCGAGACGATGGTGGTGCTGATGGTGGCAGGCGGTGCCGCAGCGATTCCGGAGAGCCTGTTCGACTCGGTCCGGCCGATGCCGGCGAGCATTGCTGCGGAAATGGGTGAGACGCCTTATGGTAGTGCTCACTACCAGGCACTTTTTGCCATTGGTATTGTTTTATTCTTCCTTACGCTGGCTTTCAATCTGATTGCTGATTACGTGTCACATAAATTCCGCCAGATTGGCTCGGGAACACTTTAAACGGAATGCATATGCAATCATCTAAAAATAATTCCATGAAGTGGCGCTACCTGAAACAGCATGTTTTTTTCGGGATGGTGCGAGCATCGGCACTGATCATTACTTTAGCTCTGGGCGGCATTATTTTTTATATCGTTTACAACGGCATCGGCGCCATCAGCTGGAATATGCGAAACAGGGCAGGGTTATCCGTTTTCTGAAAGTGGGCATCAACTGCCTGGCCGGCGTGCCGTCGGTTGTTTTCGGCCTGTTCGGTTTGGGGTTCTTTGTCATTTTTCTGAAATTCGGATCAAGCATTCTGTCCGGTTCTTTGACGTTGGGATTTCTGATCTTGCCGACAATCATCGGCGCGTCAGAGGAAGCTCTCAAGTCGGTGCCGCAGACCTTTCGTGAAGCGTCTCTGTCTTTAGGTGTTTCCAAATGGCAGACGACCTATCGGATCGTTTTACCCAATGCCATGCCTGGTATTCTGACCGGTTCCATATTAGGAATAGGCAGAGCTGCTGGCGAAACGGCTCCGATTATGTTCACGGCTGCCGCGTATTTCACGGCAAAACTCCCGGGATCGATCTTTGACGAAGTCATGGCCCTGCCATATCATATCTATGTTCTGGCCACAGCGGGAACCAATATCGAAGCCACCCGTCCCATCCAGTTCGGAACGGTGCTTGTTTTAGTCGCTGTCGTGCTGGGAATTGACCTGATTGCGATTATTATCAGAAGTTACATGAGAAGAAATAAAAGGTGGTAGGCATGGAAAGCAACACGATTATCAAGCTCAAAGATGTGAATTTCTATTATGGCCAGAGCCGGGCGCTCACGGATATATCAATGACGTTCGGGAAAAACAAAGTTACTGCCCTGATCGGACCTTCAGGATGCGGCAAGTCCACACTGCTGCGGCTTTTGAACCGCATGAATGATTTGATTGACGGGACCAGGGTCGAAGGAGAAATTCTTTTTGAAGAGAAAAATATTTATGCGCCTGATGTAGATCCGGTGGAAATCCGCCGCAAGATTGGTATGGTGTTTCAGAAGCCCAATCCCTTTCCGAAAACGATTTATAACAATATTGCCTATGGACCGAAGCTGACCGGCGTGAATGCAGGCGATTTGGACACGCTTGTCGAACAGAGCCTGAAACAGTCCGTTTTGTGGGATGAAGTGAAAGATGTTCTGAATAAATCCGCCATGAATCTTTCCGGTGGCCAGCAGCAGCGGCTCTGCATTGCCCGTGCGCTGGCGATGAAACCGGATGTCCTGCTCATGGATGAGCCGACCTCAGCGCTCGATCCTATTTCCACCGCC
>PHBN01000326.1 GCA_002840635.1 Deltaproteobacteria bacterium HGW-Deltaproteobacteria-1 | reverse complement strand
GCCAGACCAAACATTGGTGATAAGACGTGTCAAAGGAACAGGAAAAAATTAAAATCGTTCCGAACAGGATCGAAGAGCAGCTGGAAAAAGTGATCAGCGAAAATAAGCGGCTGCGGATCCAGTACACTTCAGCCACCAAGCAGGTTAATGAGCTCAATGAGTTCATGCAGATCATGTTGAATATGTCCCCTTTCGGCATCTCCATCATCCAGAATGACAAATTAATTTTCACCAACAAAGCCTTTTCCGAGATTGTCGGATTTTCCCAGAAACAGCTAAGGCACATGGCTCCCGAAGACATTGTGTTTCAAGCGGACCGGGAGCATGTCACTAAAAGTATCCAGGGGGCTTACACGGACCATGTTCAGACGTTTTTCATGTTTCGCGTCATGACGAAGGAAGAAAAGATCAAATGGATTCTGGGTTCGGTCGCCCTCATTCATATGAATGAAAAGCAGGCCCTGCTGGGTAATTTTGTTGATCTAACCGAAGGAAGGGTCATGCAGCTGGCATACAACGACACGCTTACCGGCCTGCCCAACAGAAAACTGATGATGGATCGTATGGAACAGGCCATCGTCGCAGCCAAAAGAAGAAATGAAAAGCTGGCCCTGCTGTTTATGGATCTTGACGGCTTCAAAAACGTCAATGATAAGCACGGGCATGAAATAGGCGACAAACTGCTGATTGAAATCGCAGGCAAATTAAAAGAAGTCGTCAGGCGTGAAAATGATACCATTTCCCGATTCGGCGGAGATGAATTCCTGATTCTGCTGACGGACATTACCCACAGAGATCACATTGAAAATATCATCCACCATCTTTTTGACAAATTCACTAAACCGATCACCCTCACGGGAACAAACGTGACCAACCGCGTCTGTTTCAGCGTCGGAGTCGCTTTATATCCCGACCACGGCGAAGACTCCGACACATTGATACGGCATGCCGACGAGGCCATGTACAGGATAAAAAAAACACGCGGGAAAAACAGCTTTCTTTTTTTTGAACCATGGCCAAAGGCAAAGCCTGCCTGAAAACACACTACAGGGTAATCGAATAATACTTTTCCGTTTCCCTTTCATGCTTTCCCAGATAAAGGGCGCCGCTCCAGCCGTCAATGCAGATAAAATCTCCCGTTTTGATCGTTTGTCCTTCTATCGTGGCATAGCCTTCCGATTCGTAAACCTTCAGTTTCCCCAGGCCGACAACACCGACTTTGCTGAGCTGCGGAATCGTCACAGCGGCATGTGACGTCGCGCCGCCCTTGGCTGTCAGCAATCCCTCCACCTGCAGCAGGACACCGACATCATCAGGGACCGTATCGGGACGCACCAGGATCAGAGATGTTTTCGGTTCCTTCTCACGGAACCGTTTAATGTCCTCTTCGGAATAAACCGCCTTGCCGCAAAGCGCGCCGCCACTCACACCAATCCCCATACCCAGCAGGGACGACGCCAGCAGCGGGGTGTCTTTGAAACGCCTGAGGGTCTTGGTTTTCACCTGATCCATGTCACGGGTCTGCAGAATGAATAACTGTTCTTTTCGGGGGCCTTCAAACGTAAATTCCATTTCCTGGTGATTGAAACCTTTTTCGTAAATGATGATTTCTGCGATTTTGACCAGTTCGGCATAAATATCCGGAAACGTAACTTCGAGGGAAATATTGGTATGCGGATGTTCGGTAATCCGCTGTTTTTCGGAAATGGGAAACGTTTCGACGAGGCCGGAAACAATATCATCTCCCTGAACGCCAAAGATAAAAGAAAACCATCGCCTGCACAATTACAGCGGTCCCCCATTCATCAGACAAACGCATTTGATGACGATAAATTTTAGCCTGCTCGGAATACCAGGAATCAAACACCTGCAAAATAGCATGGCGCAGCTGCCGCATTGGATCATCGGCCAGCGGAATGCCGTTATCCTGAATGCCTTTTTTGTAAGCCTGCGCGATTGTTTTCATCAGATCGGGCGAAAACTGAATTTTTCTCTCCACACCGTGTTTCTGTTTGAAGCCGTCCATAATGGCATCAAAAAAGTCCCGGCTCAGCCCATGGAACATGCCCCAGGTCTGAAGGAAGCGGCGATAGGAATCCCATGCCGCCCACTGAAAGTCCTTTCTTCCTCCGAGGCTTTCCGCAATGGACGCATTGATTCCGACATTCAGGAAAGAGCGCATCATTCCCGGCAGAGAAACCGTGGCTCCGCTCCGAACCGATAAAAGCAGAGGGTTGCTACGGTCGCCGAACTTTCGTCCTGTTTTTCTTTCCAGATCGGAAATTTGTTTATTGATGCGGTCTGCCAAATCGCGGAAAATATACTTATAACCGTAAACGGCATCATATCCCCGGAATACTTCCGTGGTAATGATGAACCCCGGCGGCACCGGGAAGCCGAACGAAACCAGCTTTTTGAGAAAATAGCCTTTATTCCCCAGAAGAATCTGATTATCCATTTTAACGTTTCTGCTGTAAATGGAGGAGACAGCCAGTTCGGGATTGTAATCCATCAGCAGATTGAGAATTCTCTTGTTATCCTTGAATTTTTCCAGTTCCGCGTTGAGTGTCTTGATGACCGCATGAACGAAGTTGTCCAGCACCTGCAGGCCGAAAGCGGATGAAATCATGCTGCGAATAAAACTCTCCGATTCCTGATAAACCATTTCATCGCTCCGGAGCTGTTCGCTTTTTTCGCCGGCCTCCTGCACAGGCGCCTTGATCTGACGGACGATTACCGGCAAATTGACGCTGTGGGCATCGATATAGTAATCGCGAATCACATCCTGAATGCCCTTGGAAATGAACCGGAAAATATCCAGGTACTGCTCTGCGGAAAATTGTTTGACGGGCAGCGCGCTTGTGACATATTTAACCTTGGCCACCAGCCCTTCGGTGGAAATCCCCTCCAGCTCCAGCGCGGAGAGATAATGCCACAGATAGGTGTGAATCCTGACAATCGTGCGCTTGGTGATGAACTTCAGATTCAGGGATTGAATCAACTCTTCAAACAGCATGCCGCCGAGGCTCTCCAAACGCAGGTTCCTCGTGATAGGTCCCGTACATGGACGGAATGCCCGCGGCAATATGCCGTTTATGATAGATATTCTCGAAGGACTGGGTTTTCTTTTCCGAAAGCACCCTGGTTTTCAGCACGGCCAGGAATTTCAAGATCATGGTCAGGCTGCGGTAATAATTTTTCGTTTTCAGCGACTGCCTGAGCGACAGAATATCCGGCCCGGCAAAAACATTAACAGCTTCCAGGTCCTTGAGCAAATCAAAATACTGAGGATAATATTTTTTATAGATCAACTGATAGATGCGGATCATCAGTGACACACGCTCCCGATCCACTTCCGAGAGATCGTGGATTTGTTGAATCTCCCTAACAATTTTCCCATCATCCCACTCCAGGAAATTTCTCGGGTCATTGTTCGCCTTCGGAAACAGCTGCATGAAGGCTCGATGCATGCCGTCAAAATATTCCCCGGAATTATTCACCCGGTCAAACACTTCATCCGGAATATGCCTGCGGATAAATTTTTTGTCACCGGAAAACCAATAGCGAAAAATATGCTCGGTAAACTCGACCATCAGGCTGTTGCTTTCGACATGGGATTGCTTTCTGAAAAAATCAATCAGGCGGTCGTTGCGAAAGGAAATTTCATCTACGCGGGTAGTAATGTCCCGCAATTCACCTTCCGCGCCGATTTCGCTGAAATACACGGGAAAGATACGCAAAAGCTGTTTGATCAGGTTATAGGCCGGCGCGATATCCGTATTGAGAAGCCTCGAAATATCCCGCTGGATCAAATCCGTGTCGCGAATAAAAATCCCACCGATTTTCAGGTTGACGATCAGGGCGGAAATCAACCTCTTCGTCCAGCGAGGTTTCATGGCAATAATCTCCAGCCATGCCCGGATGGTTCGAACATGTTCGGGATTGACCTTTACTTGCCATTCTGCTGTCGAACCCCGGATTTCCGGATATTCAAATCCGTAGGCAATCAACTCGTCAATGAACGTCTCCACCAGCGGGTGATTATTCTGCGCGAAAACTTCCCTTGCCGCAGTGATAATGCAGTCGATTCCTGCGCCGCGGAATTCATTTTGCGATGTGTTCTTTTTTAGAAACGAGAAAATCCGGCGGACAAAGTCATCCAGTTTTTCCTTC
>PHBN01000029.1 GCA_002840635.1 Deltaproteobacteria bacterium HGW-Deltaproteobacteria-1 | reverse complement strand
GATGCCGCCCAGGCGGTTCAAGTCCACATAATCGGAATACTCTTCACCGTAACCGAATGTCCCGGAAGCCGTCATCACCGGATTTTTCAGTTTCAGCCCAGCAATTTCCACGTTCATCGTTGCTTCTGATTTATTTTTTTTATTTTTCACGATTATTCCCAGACAATGTCCTTCAATTCAAACACGGGGCCATCAGCGCAAACACGTTTGTATGTCTTCTGCCCAAGCTCATCCTTCACGGCAACAGCGCAGCCGACGCACGCGCCGACGCCACAGGCCATCCGTTCCTCCAGCGACACCTGGCAGAAATATTTCGTATCCAGCATGCCTGACAACGCCCGTATCATTGGTCTCGGGCCGCAGGCATAAATCGCCGTATCCGCAGGATCATACTTCTTAAGGTTCTTTTGGAATGCTTTCGTCACCAGAGATTTGATTCCCGCAGAACCGTCATCCGTGCATACAATGATATTGCCGCAATATTTATGAACACGGTTGAGGCCGATAAGCGCGTCCGCCGATTGCGCGCCCAGATAAAAGGTCATGGCATCCGAACGGCGGCAGACTTTCCTGCAAAGATTCTCAGCAAACAATGATAACGGAGCTATGCCGATTCCACCGGCAATAAAAACGATATTCTTTTTTTGATCATCGATTTGAAAACTGCCACCCAGCGGACCGGATATCTCAACAAGCGACCCTTTGATCAATCCCGCCAGAATTCTTGTTCCCTTCCCCACTACCCGGAAGAGAAGCTCAATGGCACAACTGGAACGGCCGCGTGCAAAAGAATAAATGCTGATGGGACGCGACAGAAACGGATCGTTTAAACCGGCAATGCGGATCATGACAAACTGACCCGGCATTGGTTCAACAAAACCGGACGGCAGTGTCACCCTCATCAGGAAAAAATCTTCCCGGACTTCCTCATTTCGGGAAACTTCTCCGATGTAAATATCTTTAGCCATGCTGTTCTTCCTGTTGCCCTTCAGCCCACATCACCAGGGCATCCTCACGGGTATCGGTGTAATAGTGAGATCGTTTCCCTTTTACTACGAAACCGCATTTCCGGTAAAGATTTATTGCTCCCACGTTCGATTCGCGAACCTCCAGCGTCTGTCGTTTAATCCCCGCCTGTTCAGCAATTCCATTCATCAGGTTCATCATACTGTATGCAAGCCCCTGCCTGCGGAATTCAGATCTTACGGCAAGATTGTGCAAATGAACTTCATCGGCGACAAACCAGAATATAATGTAGGCGGCGATCATTGTTTCTCCGTTCATCTCGATTTTAACAACCAGGCACTGGGCATGTTCCGTCCTCAGTTCATCCAGAAACATACCTTCTGTCCACGGCGTGGGAAATGATAAGCGCTCAATGGCCAGGATCTCCTGCAAATCCTCTTTTTTCATCAGATCGACGCTGACTTGATGTTGAGTATCTTCAGATGACATGGAAAAATTCCAAAGCGACGGCGACCACTAAAAATATCCCGCAAAAAACGGGAATTGCACCGCGCAGCTTGATGGTATTTATGGCCACGGCAATGCCCAGCAGAGGCAGAAAATAGTATGTCATAGACAGCATGGCCCTGATTTCCGAAGGTAGCCCCGGATAGATCAGGATCATCAGGTAAATGAGAATAAATTGCAGTGCGACAAGCACAAAGATATAAAACGCGAATAGCTTAGCCATGCCCAGGTAGGTTGCTCTTTCAATAGTACGTATATCGAGCCTTTTGGCTGCCTCCAGGGCCTGATCGGAAAGAAGGTTGTTGGACTCGACAATCTTTACATCCATTCTTTTGGCGATAATCCCGAATGGAATGGCAAACAGGATCGATAGTGCTGTCAGCTCTTTTGAGACGGATCCAAGTGCCTGACCGGCAAGGATTGCCGTTGAAGCGGCCAGGACGGCTGCGATGGAATCATTGGGGGGAATATAAATCCCTATGGGAATGCGTTCCATCCAGAACAATTCAAGTATCGCTCCGATGATCAATCCCACATAAGGATTGCCCAGAATGATACCGATGACCGGAGCAATAATGACCGGCCGGCATATCATCGTCTGCATAAAAACACGATCAAGGCAAAGCAGACTGCCGACAAATGATATGAGGATTACTTTGAAAACCATTACCGTACCAGCCTGTTCATGGTTTTACCGGACAAAATTCCTTCAGTGCGTCTTTGATATCCACAGCTTTTTCTCTGGGAACCCTCTTCAACTCAACATCAACGCCTTCGTCCTGCAGCAGTTTAAATATATCCTGAATTTCCGGTTCACATAAAAACACGGACGGAGCGCAGCACACTTTATAATCTTCATGGTGGATATTGCCGATATTGAGTTTTTTGAAATGAAAACCCTTCTGATAAACCTTCAGAGCATCTGCAATCTTGCTGAACAACACGATGGTCTTTTTGCCGCTGCCCTGGGAATAGACGTAATTGGCGGCAAAATCCTCCACAGAACAGATATTGACTTCGATGTCACTTGGAACGGCCATCCGAATAACCGTCTCGCAGAAAAAATCGCTGGCGGAATTGTCGTCAACGACCACGATACACTTCGCTTCAATAAACGGTACCCAGGCTTCCAGAATCTGGCCGTGAACAAGCCTGTTGTCCACCCTAACCAGAGCAATGTCATAAGATTCCGCCAATTGATCACCCGATTGCTTTTTTACTCAATATTTCACTGGCCAGAGAGATATTCTTTTTCCCGTAATCTTTAATAAAACATGCGAATTCATTTAAGGTCATACCTTCTTTTACATCAGATAGCTTCAACAGCATTGGCAAATTAACCCCTGTAACAACTTCCACTTTCCCTTCTTTCATGAAAGACAGGGATATATTGGAAGGTGTCCCGCCAAAAAGATCCGTTAAAATGAGAACACCCTTTCCCTTATCCAGTTTTTTAATTGCGCCCTGGATTTCTTTCTTTAAATCTTCGACGCTTTTCGACTGTTCAACACAAACATGCATCACGTCTTTTAGCGTGCCTTTAATCGACTCCGCCGTCCCAGATTCCCGTGGGTTGTTATTAGCACACCGATCATGATCGCCCCCCTTATTGAAAACGCCTGCCGCGTTACAGATGGTTCGCCGACACACCTGCACTCATCTTAATATATCGGGTATCTGTAATTGATTGCCCAATCATTGTCAAGATTTATCGGAACAGATTCAAAGAAAACCAAAGAGGTTTCTGATAGCGTTAAACAATTAATATTATTTGATATTTCCTGAATATCTTTGATCGTATCAGGCCTGCGTCCTTGCATCCCGGTTGCGGGACAGTTATTTGCCGAACGATCCGTTTTCATCCGTTTCCATCGGAAGACATTTTCATATAGTCCCTTTTCGACATTAATTATCTATGGACAGAATATAATATTCAATTTTACGCAGCGGATAGAGAGACTCCATGATCTTCGTATATCGTTTAAGCTGTTCATCGTACTTTTGCTTGAGGCCCTTCATGGATCCTGATTTATAATCAATAATAGTGATAAGATCATCGGATACTGTCATTCTGTCCACGATGCCAAAGTTATTCTTATCCGATATCTGCTGTTCGATATAAAGGTTTCCCGGTCTGAACATCACACCCGCAACATCCTTTCTTTCGACAAATCGGAGCGCAGCTTCATATTCCTCATCATTCAGCTCTCCGGCGGGAGGCAGATCACATTTTTGTGCAACCTTTGCAAGCCAGCGGTGCAGTCTTTCACCACGCATAATACCCGTTTTGATGGAGGCTGATATCAGCGTCGGATCAATTTCGCCATACAGGTCAGGTTCTCCACCAGGTTTGTCCGGCACGTTCAATATGGTTACATCTTCAACATCTTTTGAAGGATCGGACAGCCGGCAAATCTCCTTAACGCCTTCAGGGGCAAATTGAGAAAACGTATTGAGTACTGCCTGATGCACATCCCTGCAGGTCCCCTCTTTCTTTATCGGGAGAAAAACCGTAAGTGTCTGCTTCGCCCTTGTCGCGGCGACATAGAAAACATTTGCTTTCTCGCGCCGGATTCGCTCCAGATTTATTTTACGATTTTGAATAATTTCCCCTGCAACAACCGATCTGCCTGCAGCCCAGAAATCAAACTCTTGCCTTGTGAATTGAACATGACATTTCTCGGAAGGAAGATAAATTGCAGGCTCCTTTTCATCCTCGTTCCAGAAGATAAAAACATATGAAACCGTATATTGAACATTCGTAAAAGAAATCCATCTGCATCAGATCCGCCTTCCCGAAAGAACGATTCTGCCTCATCCTGCCATATATCAAGGATATTTGCGGGGATTTTCCCGCGTAAAAGCTCGATAGCGCAGCTGACAGCCATGATCCCGAACGGTTTGGGGAATTTTCCGGCAAATTCGTCCCGAACACTTTCCACATTCCCCAAAATCTTATTCCATAAAAGCGACTCTGCCACTGTTTTTAAAAATAGATTTTTTGCTTCTTTAGAAAGAACACCCGTTATAAAAAGCATGACCGCAACGCCTTCTTCTGTCGAAAGAAGTTGCCTGCCCTTGACCTCTGACACGCCGATACCTTCCCCAACAAGTTCAGAGGTGATTTTCTGGACATAATTGTTGGTAGCGGCAAGAACAGCCATATCGCCCCACTGACAGCCGTACTCCGACTTTTTCTGTTTCAGAACCTTTACAATTGCGGGATAAAAGGGGGCTTCCGAATTTCCGTCTTTTTCAAGATGAACGAGACCCACCTCTGTTATGCCTTCAAAACTGCCGTGCTCATCCGGCGGTTTCTGTGTTTCTGTTTTCTCTTTTCCATCAAAGAGATTTTCCACAAGTTTATTGAAGAACTCTATCAGAAGGGGGGTGCTTCTGTAGTTGAATTTAAGTGAGCTTTCCCGGATGACATTGTCTGCTATATACTTTGAAAGTGTCTCTTCCAGAGCCTCGCGGTTTGCACCTCGCCATCCGTAGATCATCTGTTTCCAATCACCCACGGCAAAAAACGATCTTTCACCATGCTCGCCAGAACAGGACAGGATCTCTTCAATAAGGGGAAACAGTATTTTAATATCACCTTCCGATGTGTCCTGGAATTCGTCAATCAGCAGATGCCCGGTTCTGTCAAGCCCGAGTGAGAAGTAGTTGCTCATGAGTCGCGGTCTTTCAATGGATTCTTTTCCATCAAGGGCCAGCAGGGTTTTCCGCACATCGGAGAAAAAGATCACCCCCTTTTCTTTCTTAACTGTCCGTGCCGCATCTAGATATATTTCGCACAGAAACGCAACCACCAGTTCCCTGAGAAGAGCCTTGTTTATGGAGAGCCTTTCGGCCGTCTTGCGGTATTTTTTGAAAAGCTCATTAAGATCAGCGTAAGGACTCTCATCCCACGCAATCTTCTTGCCAAGGCCGGTGTAATTTTCCAGGTCAGCATGAGAGGCAACGGTCCTGGACATAAAGATTTCATAATCAGCCAGTGCGTTTGTAACCCAGCTGTTGATTCGAGACGGCATCATTTCCGACAATTCATCGGCCTTTTTACTCAGGGATGCGAGATCATTCCTTAGTATGCCGTTTTCTTTCATAATAGCATCAAGATCTTCAAGCCTCTCCATATCCATCAGACAACGTTCGACAGTTTGTTCATCGGCTAGAGGTCCCCAGAGGGTATCAATGTCCGTTCTCAATATCCGGGCAGCGATGATCAGTTGATTCCCCTTGCCGTGCCGAATGACGTTGTCGCGAAAAAGACTTTCTATCTCACCGGATAATATAATTTGTGCCTTCTCGTCAGCCATTTTAGGCGCGTAACCGGATGCGGCAAAAAGCCTGTAAAAAAATGAATCAATCGTCGAATATCCGACATGCCCGGCTTCCATAATGAGACTCAGTTTCTCCAACAGGCGCATGTCCTTTTTTGACGCTATCTTTTCCATGATGCGGGAACGCATTTCGGTCGTAGCAGCGCGGGTAAATGTCAGAGCGTATATGAATTTTCCCCTGGTGGATAATCTATGAAACACTTCATCGGTGAGCCTTTTGGTTTTTCCCGAACCTGCTGAAGCTCTTAGAAGAATACTTTGCATCAGTCGTCCCTCCTTGAAGCCTTATAATAAACATCCCGTCCGCATAATACCTGGAACAGGCAGAATTCGCATTCCTGAGAGTCATGATTAGGCACAAATTCGCTTCTGCTGATTATTTCGTCGAGCCGTTCCCTGATGGCACACATCAGCTCATCCGTCATAGCGATCAGATCCTCCGGAAGCGCCATAACCCGATCTTTTGATGATTCTTTCAGAAAATAAAAAAAGGAGCGATCCACTTTTCTTATAAAGTGGTGATAGATCATCAGCTGGACTGTGGGGTACAGAATGCCTTTTTCTTTAAATCGCTCCACTACGTTTGTTTTTGGAGAAATGTTAAAATTATTTTTCTTTTTTGAATATTTAAAATCAATAACCTCGGTGCGCCCTGAAACCCTGGCCAGCCTGTCAGACCGTCCGGTTATCTTATAGCACCCGGCGATCACACCACTAAACTTTTCCTCGCAGGATATGGCATTATCGGCAAAAATGATTCTCTCTCCCGACTCCAGTTCATCCTGGTATATTTCCTTTAAAAGAGTCTTTGCGTTAAGCATGTATATATTGATCCCGTCGATATCTCTCGTTTGGGCATTTTCATCGCTTTCCCAGAGTTCATCAAAAAGTTTCTCCCAGTTATCCATCAGATTCTTTCTTTCGGTTGAGAGTTGCTGGAGGAATTTATGAACAAAGGTGCCCATCCTCATATTTATTTTCTCATCATCAGTCATAAACGACGGAGGTTCCATCCTGAGTATGTATTGATGGTAAAACAAAAACGGGCAAGCTAAAATTTTTGAAAGGCTTGAAAAGGAATACGTAAATTCTTTCAGTCTGTTCCTCAAAGCGTCGTCGATGGATACAACGGGTTTTTTCGTGCCTTTCCCTGCCGATACTGATTCCTTAAATTCTATTGCAGTGATCGGTTTCCCGAATTCCTGCGCCAGAAAGCTCATGTAAAAGCTTGGCGTCCTTTCCCGTATTTTATCGTCCACCGCGGCTATTTTAATCCTGCTCGCCTGTGCCAGAATCTGTCTGAACACAAGATCATCATATTCAAAAACGCTTTTGGGCATCTGCGGCACATGCACCGGATTGATAAAAGGCCCTTCAAAGGGCTGTGTCGGCATAATTCCGCTGTCCAGAGGCAGCATCAATCCCCTGCTGAATTTCTCTCCTGAAACATGGCCGAATCCGACAACCTGTATCGGTGCCGACCTGCTTCCCGTAAGGCGGAATTTTCTTGAATCGATAAGCATTGTCGCGGTATCGGTCAGATGACACCCGAGTCTTTCTTTCCAATCGTCAAGGAGAGTGGAGATGGATATGGCAGTCTCAAGTGCTTCACATTCTTCACGGACATACATATCCCTGTTTTTTGATAATTCCACCGCGCAGGCGGTAGCATATTTCTTAAAATCGGGTATCCGGCCTGATGACCCCTCATCTTCTATTTCCAACGAAAGTCTTCTCCCTGCCGCTGTTGTCGAAAACGGCAGCCATACGGCAAGATTGACGGAATTTCCAAACAGGCGGAGTGACCTGTTCCAGAGCATCGTTGTGAGCGACTCATCAAGCAGATATATCATCATCTGATCGTTTTCAGACCGTTCTTTAAGAAAATTTGAAACCTCCAACGTCACCAGGTCAACGACGGCATGAAGCCCGGCAAGTCTGACCAGCTCAATGCCCTCACCTTCCGAATATTCGACGTCACCGCCAAATGACAGGACAAGATTTTTTGCAGAGTCAAAAGGAAGTTTTTCAGACCCCTTCAGTTCAAGACCGTAAAGCGGCTTGTCAATCAATAACCTTTCTTTTCCGATCTTTCTGTAAAACCGTTCCGTCACCGGTGTTATCTCGGGAAGTCCAATAAATATTTCCTTTTCGGAGGGGGTGATTTCATCAAGACGCGATACTTCAAGTTCCGTCATGAAGAGATTAATTCTGGAAAGCCATTCTCGAAAAGCCTGCGCAGTATCAAGGTATTCCTCGAGTCTCTCCCACTCATCCTCGGTAAAGCGTTCAGATCCCAAAATAGTATCTTTTCCAATGTTATATTCTGAAAGTTTTGCAATAAGGGGAAGAAGGACTGCAGCACGACGTGCCGGATATACTTCGTCTGGAATTTTTTGTGCAATGAATTGGATAAAATAGAGAAGTAACTCATCAGCCGGCACAGGCTTGAGCTTTATGCGCTGGCTGATTTTCTCGGCAACATAGGAACGAAAGCCTTCAACTTTCGGAAGGATGCCTCCCAGCTCTCTATGAACCAGGTTTTGCACGGGATCAACAGCCCTGTCGGTTGCACAGACGATCATCCAGCCGGAAAGGTCAGGATGGTCATTTTGTAGAAGACTGATTAATTTCTCAGAATATTGTGACATGTTGTTTTCCATCCCCAATCAACCACCTCGCAACAAGCTGTCGAGGTATGAAATGAATGCTATGATGTCGCAGAAAGCTGCAGAGAATAATGCTTGTCCCACGTGATCAGGATTAAATCAGTCATATACCGCCTTTCGCTCTTTCGTAAAAGAATAAACTTCCCAATCTGATGACCTTTTTGTGAAAACAAAGTATAAACGTATTTGTTTTGCATCACATGACGCCTTTATCACTTGTCCTGAAAACTATGGATAATCATATAATCCATGTCAAGTCCGTTATGATATCTTTAATATTATATTGACATGGGAACGCCCTATATTATAATCAAATCAAAACAATCCACAGGAAAGTATATTAAAGATGTATCTTTACAGGTTATTTTTTCAACACCGCCTGATCTGGACGGTTCTGCTGGCATTGATCGGCATTGGCATCATGATTTTTTATGCATCATGCAACACCGCCTGCACTTACCTGCGCGGTGACATCTTCGGAATCGACCTCAAGTACATCGGTGTAGGCTATATGGGTCTCATCATCATTCTGGCGCTTTTAAAGCAGGATGACTTAATCCGCATGCTCGTCTCGGCAGGAATCGGTGTTGAAATTTTCCTGGTTTCCTTTCAGTTGAGGGAAAATATTTTCTGCCCTTATTGCCTGTCCTTCGGCATAATGGTTTTATTGATGTATATGATTAACTATGAAAGATCCAGCATGAGAAACAAATGGTATCAGAAAATGGTATATTTTTTCGGAGACGCAAGAATCCCGTTCTTCAAAAACCAGCATCTGCCCATGCTGTTCATGATGCTTGCCGGTTATATCTTTGTCTGCCTGTCTTTTTCGGGATCGGCTACACCCGCTTATGCTGGTGAAGAGACGGTTGCCCCTTCTTATGGAAAAGGTGCATGGGAACTGATCATCTTCACGGACTACTTTTGTCCCCCGTGCCAGTCTGCAGAGAAAGACCTGGGTCCGGAAATTGAAAGGCTTCTCAACAGAGGTGATGTTAAAATCACCTTCGTGGATTATCCGGGTCATAAATATTCTGCACTTTACTCGAAATATTTTCTTTATGCCGCAGGAGCCGGAAAAGATCATCGAAACGCCGTGAATGCAAGGCATGTCCTTTTTTCCCTTGCCGCACAAAACAGAATTTATCAGGAACCTCTTTTATCCGCAGCGTTAACATCCAAAAACATTGCATTGAAAATGATAGATCCGAAGCCCGTATACAATGAATGGTCGGCTATGATCAAACGATATGAAATCGATCAGACACCAACGTGTCTGCTGCGTTTTTCCAGTACCTATACAAAAAAATATACCAATTCCGAAAATATTCGAACAAAGCTGATCCCGGAGCTTCAAAAACGCTTTCCCACAGCAAAGTGAAAGCGGACAAAAATATTCATTATTGATTTTTCCGCGAACCTGAATTACAAGACGAAAAATCTAAACTTCATAAAGGCTGATATTTATTTTGCATATGGGCTATATTCTAAACACGACAAATGATTACCATATTCGTACCCTGAATACGCTGGGGTGGGAATTAACTGTCTGCAACGCACTTCATCCTGAAGACAGTCCCTGCCGCCAGATATTGAAAAACAGGGAGTCTTTCGGAACACAGCTTTTCCATTCCCTGGAAAAAATCATCCCTTTTGACCGTCTGAAAAACGTCCTGGAAGTTGGCGGTGGCCTGGGCTATCTGATGCGTGATTTTCTGTCTCTGGCCCCTCATTTACAGGCCACCATGCTGGACATTTCACCTTTCCTTCTGCAAAAGCAAAAGGAAACTCTCAATGGGTCCCCTGTGAATTTCCGGGAAATGGATTTTCTGAAGATATCCCTTTCCGATCTCCGCTCTATTGACCTGGTGATTCTGAATGAGAATCTTGGAGATTTTCCCACCCTCGTCTTCGATGAAAGCCAGCCGAAACAAAATGATCCGGAAACGATTCGATCCATAAAGCGAATGAAAGACTACATGGAAGAATTCGATCTTGAGTTTGCCCCGAAAGAAAATATCAACATCGGAGCGATGGAAGTTGTGGAAAAATTATGCGGGGCAGACATTCCCTATGTTTATATCAGTGAACACAGTTGCGAAGCGTCCATGAATAATGCTCATTTTCCCCAGCATCAGTTCACAGCGCGGGGGGTACCCGAAAGAATAACGCTTAAGGGCCACGATGAATTCACCGTGAAATTTTCCCATCTCCAGAAAATAGCGCGTTCCTTCCGCTATCGTGTCATCCGGGGACAATATATCGACCTCTTTCCTCTCGACTTCAGTGACAGATTAAAAACCGCCCTGCAATCGCCAACCCCGCTCACCGACGAGCAGGAAATCATCCAGCAGTTTGTCTATGATCTCTACAAGTATGAATATCTTGTGCTAATTAAAGATTCGAAAAAGAAAGGATAAGCTTTGAACACCATCAAAATGATTCTGATCGGTTTTGTCATGATATTTTTCTTCTGCGCTGACGCAGATGCTTTCCGCTGCGGAAACGGCCTCGTCACCAGCGGCGACACAAAGATGCAGGTCCTGGTTACCTGCGGCAAACCGACCTCGAAAGAAAAGTCCTGCGAAGGACGGCAGACAACAACAAGCTTTGACAAAAACGGACATTTGAAAAAAAATAAAAAATGCGCCAACAAAGTGGACGTCTGGCATTACAACTGCGGTGACAATGATTTTATCTATGCCCTCCTGTTTGAAAACGGGATCCTCAAAAAGGAAACAACCGAAGGACAGGGGAAAGGCAAATCAGACTGCCTGGGAAAATAAAATTTTTGGCAATCACATCCTCAGTCGAATGGACCGCACAAATCATAGTTTCATGTACTTCATTTCAATGCGGGTTGCCTTTTTGTTAATTCTGTGCTAATGTAAGCACAAATTAAAATCAACAGTTTATATTTATAAACACTTTTTTAGCATCTTGAACCCCATCGTCGTTCATCTTTGACGGCATAACAGAACAGAATATTATCAACCGGCAGGAGATTCAGCATTGCATAATAATCCCCTTCATATCGTATTGCGAAAACCGTGCATTGAGGATGCGGGAACCATCTGGAAGCTGATTCATAATTCACCGCCTTTGGACATCAACTCATTGTATTCTTACCTGATCCTCTGCGCTCATTTCGCGGATACGTCGGTTGTCGCAGAATCTGCGGAAGAAATCTGCGGTTATGTCTCAGCCTATATCCGGCCCGGTCACATCAACACCTTGTTTATCTGGCAGGTGGTCGTTGAAACAGAAAGACACGGGCAAGGTATTGCCAAAATGATGATCAACACAATTTTACGCCGCCAGTATTCCAACACGATTCAATACCTGGAAACAACGGTTAACCCGTCCAATACATCTTCGAATGCTCTTTTTGATTCAATTGCCAAATCGTTAAACACGCGTTGCGAAAAGAGCATCCTTTTTTCTAAAAAGGATTTCGGCAACCTGGCGCATGAAGATGAAATTCTATACCGTATCGGTCCGTTTGATACGCAATAAAAAGGAGGTCCATACATGGAAACAATTAGAAGAATGGAATCCGAGGTCCGCAGTTATTCGCGGTCATTCCCGGTCATGTTTGAGAAGGCAAAAGACGCATTTTTATTTGATACGGACGGCAACCGCTACATCGATTTCTTTGCAGGTGCCGGCACATTAAATTATGGTCATAACAATGACTACATGAAGGAGAAGCTCATCGCGTATCTTCAAAATGAAGGCATCATTCATGGCCTCGACATGGCCACGGTCGCCAAAAACGAACTGCTCGGCAAACTGGAAAGTATTATTTTCAAACCCAGGAATCTCGACTACAAAGTTCAATTCACCGGTCCCACGGGAACCAATGCCGTGGAAGCAGCGCTTAAATTGGCCAGGATGGTGAAAAAGCGGTCGAATGTCATCTCTTTTACCAACGGATACCACGGCCTGACAATGGGATCTATGTCCGTGACGGCCAACGCCTACTACCGGGATGAGGCTTTTATCAACCGATCCGACGTATCCTTTCTGCCTTATGACGGCTACCTGGGCAAAGACGTAAACACAGCCGATTACATGCGCCGCTTTCTGGAAGACAGCAGCAGCGGTGTGGATATTCCGTCCGCGGTCATTTTGGAAACGATTCAGGGTGAAGGCGGCATTCGTGTCGCCAGCGTTGAATGGCTTCGCGAAATCGAGTCCATTTGCCGCGAATTCGACATTCTGCTCATCATTGACGACATTCAGGTGGGCAACGGCAGAACGGGAACTTTTTTCAGTTTTGAACAATCAGGCATCAAACCCGATATCGTAACGGTTTCCAAATCCTTTTCCGGCTGTGGTCTGCCCATGTCTCTTGTTCTTTTGAGGCAGGATCTGGATATCTGGAAGCCCGGGCAGCACACAGGAACATTCCGCGGCAATAATCTCGCGTTTGTTACCGCATCGGTGGCACTCGATTACTGGAAGGACGACCGATTCTCCAGAGATATTTTTCGCAAGGGAGAAATCCTCAGGGAACGCCTCAACGCCATCAGCGCAAAATATCCGCAGCTGAAAGCCGAAGTGCGCGGACGCGGCTTCATTTACGGTATGGCTGTCTCACCTGATGAAATTGCCCGTGAAATCACGGCGGAATGTTTCAAAAAAGGGCTGGTAATGGAACTCGCCGGAGCCAGAAACAACGTCTTGAAATTTCTTGCGCCGCTCATTATTCCCGATGACGTGCTAACCGAAGGTTTGGATATCCTGGATGCTGCAATCGGCAATGTGCTTCAAAACCACTGAAGGGAGAACTCATGCTTGTCAGGACAATCAGAGACATCGCAGGAACGGATCGCGAAGTATTCGCCGATAACCATAACTGGGTCAGCCGAAGGCTTTTGTTGAAAAAAGACCAAATGGGGTTTTCTTTTCATGAGACGATCATTTTCGCCGGCACCCAAACGCATATCTGGTACAAGAATCACCTCGAGGCTGTATATTGCATCGACGGAGAAGGAGAGGTGGAAACGCTGTCCGACGGTAAGATTCACCGTATCGTTCCCGGAACCCTGTATGCACTCAATGATCATGATGAACATTACTTGCGGGCGATCCAGGAGATGCGCCTGCTGTGCGTTTTTAATCCACCTTTGTCCGGACGGGAAGTGCATCTGCCGGACGGTTCCTATCCGGCATCTGATTGACTCTGCGATCATCGGCGCTTATAGATAAACCGTTCTTATTCAACCGGCTCCCCACAGAGCAGATCAATCATCCGGCTCGCATCACTGGTTGGCGGAGAACAGCTGTAATTTGAACAGACATAGGCTGTTGTGTGTCCGTGAATGCTTGAATAAGATTTAAGAAAGGGCGCGACAGCCTCCATCTCCTGCCGTGACGGACCTTCAGGCAAAAATACAACGACCTTATTCGGCACAAAACTTTTTCTTAATACGCCAATCATCTCCCTGGTGTCCTCGCTGTTGATATCTCCGGTGATAATCACTTCTTTTGAAGGCCCAAGAGCAAAGTCCAGTCCGCACAAAAACTGGGTGAAAGCCGAGGGCATCTCGTACACGGGTGTACAAAAAGCCCTGTAAATTTCATCTGCTTTTTCTTTTATCCCGGCATATCGGGTGTAAAAAAGAATCCTCCGTTTCGCTCATCCCGGAAACGGGCAAACAGGTGAGACTGATATTCAAGCGCTTGAACCAGATACCTGGCCTCAAACGTCGTTTCGTAAAGTTCAAGAAGCGCCCAGATCAAAAAAGAATAATCATCAACATTCCCGGCTATCGCAGCCTGCCCTTTACAATAGCGGTGCAGAAGTCGGCCCTTATTGTCGGGCATAGCTTTTGTGATAAACCCCATTGCACGAAGAGCCGCCATGACGTATTCCGGTTCATCAAAGACCTGCGCACCTCGTGCCAGAGATGCAATCATCAGGCCGTTCCAGTCCGTCAGAATCTTGTCATCTTTATGCGGGTGGATTCGCTTCTCCCTGTGAGCAAAAAGCTTTTTCCGAATACCCTCCATTTTACCTGACCCGTCCGTTGTGATAGCCTTTTCATCGACATCTGATATTCCTTTCAAATGCGGAATGAATTGGCCTTCCGGTAACTCCTGCACCCCCTGTACGCACCGGTCAGCCTCATGCCGGTAGTCGGATAAAAACAGGGCCGCTTCGTCTTCTGTGAGAATACCTCTGACCTCCTCCGGGCTCCACGTATAAAATTTTCCTTCCACACCTTCACTGTCCGCGTCTTCGGCACAATAAAAACCGCCCTCGTCATCCGTCAGATCACGCAGTACGTAAGTGAAAATTTCACGGGCAGAGATTTCGTATTCCTTTTTCCCTGTCGCCTGGTAAAGGTCGATAAAAGCAAGCGCTATGAGCGCCTGATCGTAGAGCATCTTTTCAAAATGAGGCAGCGTCCATCGTTCATCCGTCGCATAGCGGTGAAAACCGAAACCAATCTGATCATAAATCCCGCCTCGCCGCATATTTTGCAGGGTGTGTTCCGCGATGCGCAAAGCCTGCTCAGCTCCGGTTCGCTTCCAGTATCGCAATAGAAAAAAGAAATTTTGAGGTGAGGGAAATTTCGGCGCCCGGCCGAATCCGCCGTAAGTCCTGTCGAAGCCGGTCAATAAAGACTGATAAGCCCGATGCATGGTTTCTTCGCCAAGAACTTGTGAGCCGTTTGTCGGCGATTGACGCAATGCCCTGGTAATTTCCGATGCGTCGGACAGAAGATCAGCGCGTCTCTCTTGCCACAGTTTTTTGACGGTGGGGATCATCTCCCGGAGGCCGACACGGCCATATCTACTCAAATCGGGAATGTATGTCGCGGCAAAGAAAGGTTGCTTATCCGGGGTCATCATGATGTTCAGGGGCCAGCCGCCGCTTTGCGTCATGACCTGGCACACCTTCATGTAGACGGCGTCAATCTCAGGCCGCTCCTCGCGGTCAACTTTAATGTTTACAAACGAGTCATTCAGAAGGCTGGCGATTTCCGGGTTTTCAAAACTTCCCCCCAGGGATACCAGTCCACCGGATTTTGAGCATGTTGCAACAGATATGGGCTTTTCTCATTACACAGCCGGTTATAGGGCATATAAATCCCCTTTTCAAACTTCGATGACTGTATATGTCACTGGAGAAGCAATAATGTTGCTTTACGCTTTAATCAACATGGTCGCCGGATCTAAAAGCAGGACATCCTGTTTTGCTTCGGAAGACCGGCCCTTGAGAACCTTGATGTAAACTTCCGGTCCTTCGGCAACTAACTGCACGAGAACATCAAACAGGTCTTCCACGTGCCGGAAAGAAAGAGGCAGTCCGTCTTCGGTGGGTGGTTCGTGGCGATGCGTATGAATGGTAAACCAGATTCGCATGGAATATTTTTTGGCCAATTCCTTCAATTCCAGGAGAAGACCACGCCCTGATTCATCAAATTTTAATCCATCCAGAATGATCACGTAGGGCTTGAAAATATTCTGCTGCATCAAGTCGGTCAGGCGTTCTTCCAGTTTCGGAACACTGAACCCTTCCACGCGACATCTGGACAAGCAATGCGGTTTTACCAACGCCTGCGTGGGCTAACACCGCTCCAAAACCACCGCTTTTTAAAATATAATCGTTCTCAAATCCCAGATTAAGCAGCGGATTACGCTGAATTGTTTCTTTTCTGATCATAATAATATCCTCATAATTTAAATGGATAACATTGTCTTCCCGTCTTAAAGCTCTGCACGCTGTCATCAAATAGCCTTGAACCTTTTACCTTTAACCTGTTTAGGCTGCTGTCTTCTTGTTCTGAGCAACTTCGAGAGCGATCTTTTCCGCAATCGACTGCGGCACCTGACGATAAAGAGCAAACTCCATGGTAAACTGTGCTTTGCCCTGCGTGGATGAGCGAAGGATAGTCGAGAAACCGAACATTTCCCCCAGCGGCACCTGAGCCTCAATTACACACATGACGCCTTCGTCCTGCGAACCGATAATCATACCGCGGCGCTGGTTGAGCAGCCCCATAACCGGTCCCTGAAATTCAACCGGCGTTTCGACGACCACTTTCATTATCGGTTCATGAATAACCGGTTTGGCTCTCAGATAAGCTTCTTTGAAAGCGCCGCGGGCAGCCGCCTGGAAAGCCATATCCGATGAATCCACTGCATGCGAGGCGCCGTCGTTAATGACGACCTTAACTCCGGTAATCGGAAACTCCAGCTTGGGTCCCTTAGCCATACTCTGCTTGAAACCTTTTTCACAGGCAGGAATATATTGCGTGGGAATTGAACCGCCGAAAATTTTATTCTCAAATACAAATTCCGCATCGCTGATCGGTTCAATATAGCCGGCAATGCGACCGAACTGTCCGGAGCCGCCTGTTTGCTTTTTATGCGTATAGTTGAAATCCGCCCGTTGCGTGATGGTTTCACGATAAGCCACGCGGGGATTGCCTGTTGTGACTTCCGCGTTGTATTCGCGCTTCATTCTTTCGACGTAGATGTCCAGATGCAGCTCGCCCATGCCTTCAATAATGGTTTCGTTGGTTTCATGATCAACATAGGTTTTGAATGTCGGATCTTCCTTGGAAAAACGGTTTAGCGCTTTGGACATGGCCATTTGAGCCTTGTTGTCCTTCGGCACAATAGCCAGCGAGATAACCGGTTTGGGAACATACATGGAGGTCATGGTCATATTGATGCCCGGTGATACAAAGGTGTCGCCTGACGAACATTCAATGCCAAATAAAGCGCCAATGTATCCGGCACGCAGATAATCAACATCTTCCATCTGATCGGCGTGCATCCGAACAACGCGGCCGACTTTGACTTTTTTCCCGTTACGCACATTAACGATCGTGGAACCCTTTTCCACGGTTCCTTCATAAACACGAATATAGGTTAATTGGCCATACTGGCCGTCTTCCAGTTTAAACGCCAGTGCGACAATCGGTTTCTCCGAATCGCTGGTTAATACAACCGGTTCTTCATTATTATCCATATCAAGGGCGACGTTTTCCACTTCGGACGGTGTGGGTAAAAGACATGTCACACCATCAAGCAGGGGCTGAATAGCTTTATTCTTGTATGCCGATCCCATGTAAACAGGCGTAAGCTCTCTTTTTAATGTTCCTTTACGAATGGCTGCGTAAAGCAATTCGGAGGTAATTTCTTTTTCCTCTAAAATGGCATCGGTCAGTTCGTCGGAAAATAATGATGCGGCCTCGATGAGTTCTTCTCTTTTAACTTTGGCTTCGGTGAGGAGTTGTTGTGGAATCTCTTCGATACGAATATCTTCACCTTTGTCGCCGTCAAAATACATTGCTTTCATGTCCACCAGATCAACCACACCCTGCAGGTCTGTTTCCAGCCCGATAGGAATCTGCATGGCAACGGCATTGTGACCCAGTTTGGAACGTAACTGATCAATCACGCGGAAAGGATTGGCGCCGCTACGGTCGCATTTGTTGATAAACGCGATGCAGGGAACTTTGTAGCGTTTCATCTGATGATCAACGGTAATGGACTGCGACTGAACACCGCCGACTGAACACAAAACCAGGATCGCACCGTCCAGAACGCGCAGGGACCTTTCCACTTCAATGGTAAAATCAACGTGACCGGGCGTATCAATAATATTAATTTCATGCCCTTTCCACTCACAATATGTAGCGGCTGAGGCGATTGTTATGCCTCTTTCTTTTTCCAGGTCCATGGAATCCATGGTCGCGCCCACGCCATCTTTGCCTTTTACGTCATGGATGGCGTGAATCCGCTTTGTGTAAAAAAGGATTCTTTCG
>PHBN01000325.1 GCA_002840635.1 Deltaproteobacteria bacterium HGW-Deltaproteobacteria-1 | reverse complement strand
CCTTATCAGGGTGGTTAAGCGGCGTTGGCCGTAAATCTGAGTAAAAAAAGTATCGTGGTCTTGCCTGCGTTGAAACGCTTGTTTTTGGTCTTCAGGAATTGAGTGCAGGCAGGCCTGAAAATACGAGAAGCTGAAAAGGGCGCAAGCCCTTTGCGCATTTAGAGATGGGAGATGGTTCATGTTGACAAAAGAGTTGGGCAAAGCGTTTGAACCGGCTGAGGCCGAAAAAAGGTTATATGATTACTGGCTGAAGAATGAATATTTTCACGCGCGGGACACCAGTGAGGCTCCCGCTTTCTCCATCGTCATCCCGCCCCCCAATGTGACCGGGATGCTGCACATGGGGCATGCATTGAACAACACCCTGCAGGATGTCATCATCCGTTTCAAGAGGATGCAGGGATATAACACGCTGTGGATGCCGGGTATGGACCACGCGGGCATTGCGACGCAAAACGTGGTTGAACAGCAGTTGATGAAAGAGGGATTGTCCCGCCATGACCTGGGACGTGAAAAATTCATCGCCCGTGTCTGGGAATGGAAGGAAAAATACGGGGGTGTGATTATCAATCAGCTGAAACGGCTGGGCTGTTCATGCGACTGGCAGCGCGAACGGTTCACCATGGACGAAGGATTGTCGAAGGCTGTGCGGGAGGTTTTTGTACGGCTCTACAATGAAGGCATGATTTACCAGGGTGACTATATCGTCAACTGGTGCCCGCGCTGCCATACCGCCATTTCCGACCTGGAGGTGGAATTCAAGCAGGATCAAAGTTTCCTGTGGAATATCCGTTATCCCTTTGCCGACGGCAGCGGGGAAATTGTAGTAGCCACCACCAGACCGGAAACGATGCTGGGTGATACCGCCGTGGCATTATCAATAAGCACGGCGGGAAGTATAAAGGACAGGACCGTTATGAGGCGCGCCGCAACGTGATTGCCGATCTGGAAAAGGAAGGGTTCATGGTCAGCACCGAACCATACGCTCACAATGTAGGTCAATGCTACCGCTGCAAGACGGATATTGAGCCGATGGTTTCCAAGCAGTGGTTTGTCAAAATTAAGCCACTCGCCAAGCAGGCTATCTCGGCCATTACGAAGAAAAAAACAAGAATCGTTCCCGCCTCCTGGGAAGCCACTTATTTTGACTGGATGAACAACATCCGCGACTGGTGCATCTCACGTCAATTATGGTGGGGACACCGGATTCCCGTTTGGTATTGCGGCGATTGCGGCAAGGTGATTGTTTCTACGGCAGATCCCGACTCGTGTCCCGGCTGCGGCGGTGCGTCGTTGAAACAGGATGAAGATGTGCTGGACACCTGGTTCAGTTCTTCGTTATGGCCGTTCACTACGTTGGGTTGGCCTGAAAGAACACCGGCGTTGAAGACTTTCTATCCGACGTCGCTGCTCATAACCGGTTTTGATATTCTGTTTTTCTGGGTAGCCCGGATGATGATGATGGGTATTTATGTCATGAAAGACGTGCCGTTTAAAGATGTTTATCTTCACGCGCTGGTACGTGATGAAAAGGGCGAGAAAATGAGCAAGTCGAACATTGATCCGCTGGTGATGATCGATCAGTACGGCACGGACGCGTTTCGCTTTACACTCGCTGCATACACCGCGCAGGGGCGTGACGTGCGCATGTCGCCGGAGCGTATAGAAGGCTACAAATTTTTTGTCAACAAAATATGGAACGCCGCCAGGCTGACGCTCGGTAATCTTGCGGATTACGATGAATCCGCGCCGGTGGCCGCTCCGGATTCGCTGCCGGAAAAATGGATCAAGGCGAAATTAAACGAAACCATTTCAATTGTAACACGCAGCCTCGACGAATACCATTTTAACGATGCCTCCGCCGCCATTTATAATTTCATCTGGCATGAATACTGTGACTGGTATCTGGAAATCAGCAAACCAGCGCTTTACGGTAAAATCAGCGCCGGGCAGAAGCAAGCAACGCAGAAGACAATGAAAGAAGTATTCGGAACCATGCTGCAGCTTTTACACCCCTTCATGCCTTTCGTGACCGAAGAACTTTGGCAGGCGCTGCACAACAGCGATGAGCATTCCATCATGGTCAGCAGATTTCCCGAGACAAACGACACGCAGGAAAACAAGGCTGCCCAGCAGGAGATGGAGAGGCTGATGGAGATTATTACCAGCGTGGAAGTCAACCTGGTCGAACCGAGGGGAGTGGCGACCGGTGTGGTCGGAGCAACAAAGATATTTGTGCCGCTGGCCGGCATTGTGGATATTGCCTCGGAAAAAACAAGGCTGGAAAAAGAACTGGCGAAAGTATCGAAAGATCTGGAGCAGAGCTCCCGAAAGCTTGCCAATAGTGATTTCCGGGCCAAAGCAGCGCCCGAAGTGATTGAAAAGGAAGAGGCCAAGATGAAAGACTTCCAGAAAAAATATACAGCCCTGGAGGGCGCGCTTAAAAAACTGAAAGAAATTTCCGTGTGATAGCTTTGTCATTGCGACGCGTGCCCTTCAGGGTAGCCGACGCTCAGTCGGGGTGGCAGTCTAAAACCATGCGATTGCCTCACTTCATTCGCAATGACCTGCTCGTATTTTTAGGAGACAACAGATGGTTTCTCTACACATTAAACAAATCATTGAAGCCGCTCTTGCCGAAGATATCGGCACAGGCGATATCACCACAGAGGCCACCGTTTCCCCAAAAAAGAAGGGCAGGGCACAGGCGATTGCCAAAGGTGACTTTGTCATTGCCGGGCTGGACGTCTTTGAAGCCGTGTTTCAAGCTCTGGATAAAGACATTCGCGTTAAAAAAATAATCACCGACGGAAGCCGGGTAGCTATGGGCAATATCATAGCCGAAGTCACAGGCAGCCTGTCCGGTATTCTGCAGGCGGAACGTGTCGCTCTGAATCTGTTTCAGCGCATGTGTGGCATTGCCACGTTGACCGCAAAATATATGGAGGCTGTGTGCGGCACAAAAGCAAAAATTCTTGATACCCGTAAAACCGTACCCGGCCTGCGCGTGCTGGATAAGATGGCCGTGCGGATCGGCGGGGGAACGAATCACCGCACGGGACTTTACGACGGCGTGCTCATTAAGGACAATCACATCGAAGCCGCAGGCGGCATCAGTGCTGCGGTGAAAGCACAGAGAAAACGTTTGTCCCATCATCTGAAAATTGAAGTGGAGACCAAAAATATCCGGGAAGTAAAAGAAGCCCTGAAATGCGGCGCGGAGATCATCATGCTGGACAATATGACTGTCGATGCCATGAAAAAAGCGGTTGATTTTGTGGCCGGACGCGCACTTCTGGAAGCCTCTGGCAATGTCAATCTTGATCGTGTTGCCGAAATCGCCGCAACCGGTGTCGATCTCATCTCTGTGGGAGAACTGACCCATTCCATCCGGGCCGCGGATATTTCACTTAAAGTGAAGGGAAGGTAGGTACAAGGAGCAAGGTTTAAGGTGAAAGGTCCAAGACTTGTGTTCCTTAACCTTAAAATTTAAATCGTCAAGATTGTTTCACCCTGCAAAGTATTATGAGTCTGAATTCAGAATCCCTGAAAAAAAAACTCGCCGGAAAAATGATCGGCCATCGCCTTCATTATTATGACGAAATCGGCTCGACCAATGACGAGGCGTTTCGATTAGGCGAAGAAGGCGCACCGGAAGGGACGGTCCTCATTGCCGAAAGCCAGCGTTCCGGGAAAGGCAGGATGCAGCGGGTCTGGTATTCACCGCCGGGTGCCAATATTTACACGTCCATGATTTTAAGGCCGCCAGTCGGTACTGTGCAGGCAACACAGATTCCCATTACTGCCGGTGTAGCTGCAGCTGAAACGATCAATGAGTTCTGTCCGGACAAAGCATGGATCAAATGGCCCAATGATGTCCTGATTGGCAGGAAAAAGGTTTGCGGCATTCTGGCTCAGATCAAAATGTCAGGACAGACGGTTGACTTTATCGTAGTGGGCATCGGCATCAATGTCAACCTGGCCCGTGAACAGTTTCCTCATGATATTCAAGAGATTGCCACTTCCGTAGCGATTGAGGCAGGCCGGGAAATATCGCGCCCTGAATTGATAATTCGCCTGTATGAAAATATGGCAAAATGGTATAGAGAACTCACCCGAAACGGATTT
>PHBN01000324.1 GCA_002840635.1 Deltaproteobacteria bacterium HGW-Deltaproteobacteria-1 | reverse complement strand
GCAGGGTTCTTTTTATCGACAGGGAGGATTCAGAGATTTCTTTCAGGAAAAAATGCGGATAGCTGCTGCGGTCAATATCACGTGTTGTGATTTCTGCCAACTGTACAGCATCATCCGTCAGATGGATGACCTTACCGTCATAGAAGCAGGCGTCAATTCCTCTGATGCCGCCGCCCCGATCCTGATTCAGAACAAGCATTTGGCCGGAAGCACTGCCGTTTGACGTCTCACCGTTCATTTTTATAAACTGCGGCGTTACTTCTACGAGTCCGTAAATCTCGGAAGAAAACAAATACTGGTCTTCGCTTATGCCAATATAGATGGACTGGCCACTGCCCTTGAGTGCCAGGAACATTTTACCGGGTTCCAGATTGCTGGTCATGGCGATGGCATGTGATCCTTCAAAATCATTGACGGCCAGTCGAAAAGATTCAGGGAGATTGTTTCCCTTTTTCAGATATTTTTCAATTTGCAATGGAATAATTTTGGTGTCGGTGGTGAGCTGCGGAGCGATCAGTTCTCCCCGGGTATCCAAGGCCTGACGAAGAGCCGGATAATTATCAATGTCACCGTTTAACACGACATTGATATGAGGCTCGATACCGGGATACAACGGACATTCGGAAAAGGCGTACGCTGTTGTATAGTTGTTTACCGGGTGGCAATTTTCTTCTGTGATGGAACCCACGGAAGCCCAGCGGGTGTGCGTCAGCGCTGTCTCGCAGGCCGCATCGAGTCCGGCAAAGCATCGCAGGATACGGTCGTTTTGAATATCGTTTCTCAAATCGGCAACGTTCCGTCCCAGTTCGCCGACAATGGAAAAGGTTTTGTAAGTAAAGGTTACACTGTTGCCGGTGTGCGGGGCATTGGGGTTGGCCGGGATGAAAATGGACGAGTTGACCAGATCCCCTTTTTGTATCCGACGCTGATAATCTTCATCTAATCCCATGGCGCTGATTTGCCTCAGGATGTCTTTCATTGCTTTTTCATTTTTCAGGACAAAGGTCAGTTGGATACCTGCGGAATCGCGTCCTCGAACTTCCAGACGGTCAACTGCATTCAGTAGCAGATTGAGTTTATGAAATTTGCGGAAGGCATGCGGCGAAACGTCGGCAGGTGATGCCGCCCCGGTCAGCTGCAGCACCTTCTGGAAATTGGCCAGAATATCTTTTTCCAGCATCCAGCAAATATCCTTGAGCAGGATAAGTCGACTGTTGATGGTTTCCAGGTCGGTTGAGTTGAACGAGGCAGCCTGATCTTCGATATATTTTTCTTCATGCGTAAGAAAATTACTCATTTCCCTGCCTGCAAGCGTTAAATCAGCGGTCCGGCCGTCCTGAAAGAAAAGAAATTCCTGCGCATCTTCCCGTTTAAGATCCGATAAGGCTTTATTCATGGCATGCAGAGTTTTTATTCCGCCCAGATAATTTTCCGTGAAGTCCTTTCCTGTTGAACATGTTTGCACGCCGGCTTTTTTGATTTTTCCCCACAGGGTTGCCAGGGTGAGATCAGCCATGAAGTCTGCCTGCGACTTGGGCAGCCGGCATGTCATTAAGCCCGCAAAACCGCAATTCAGCCGGCAGCTGTCGATCGGGAAGATAATAATCGCGGGGGCATCAACAGCAGATGGACGGCGGCCGATATAAATGTGGCAATTCGTGGCGAAAAGTAGAATGGTGCTAAAAATATTATATATTTTTTTAAAAATCATAAATTCCCTTGTCATGATTTTTCTATGAGTTTTTTTTAGTATATATTATTTTTCAAAGAAGCATATCATTTTTTGTGTAACAATGTCAGAAAGGAGACGTAAATCTTTGGCACGCATATCATACACATGCACAACATTTGCAAAGCGCGCATCCTCGGGCATCAGATCCGTCAGGATGTTCGGCTGTTTTTTCATCCATGCGGTATTAAAAAGGACACCGTCTTTTTCGGGATAAATGGCCATGTAAAAAATA
>PHBN01000323.1 GCA_002840635.1 Deltaproteobacteria bacterium HGW-Deltaproteobacteria-1 | reverse complement strand
TTGTCGAACCGTTTCATGCCTTCTGAGCCCCAGGGCTTCACGAGTCACGATAAAATAATAATACTGAATTTCGGCTTTCTGACATGCCGTATTGTACTGATCGATGATGGCGTTAATTTCTTCATATATCGACACCTGATCCGGCAGGTTCTTCCGGCCGGACGCATTGTTTCGACGCGTCCGCAGTTCATTCATCTTCTCCTCAAGATGCCGATCAATCTTTATAACCTTCTCCAGCGCATCTTCCACAGCGAAGCCCGCCCGGCTCAAAACTGCCGCTCTTTCCCGCAGGAGTTCTTCGCACAAGCTCTCATGTGAATCCTGTTTAAGCGCACTGCATGTCTGCATGATAAAATCCTTTTAAATTTCTCCAAATTTCTTAGCATTGAAAAAAATAATTTTCAAGGTTAAAGGCCTTTTCAACCGCTGGGCAGAATTTTTCCCCTTTACACTTCGGGATTATTTCGTTAGATAAGCAATGAAATGAATAAAGACTTCAAACGGATAAACTGGTGTTTTCATGTGTCCTGATGCAATATTTCCGTTGTCAAAAGCCGTCCGCAGCGCCTATTCCCGCAACGAAGAAGACGAAACGCTCTCCCCGCTGGTTCTTGTGGACCGACACAAGAGCCCCGCAGGACGAATCCAATCGGGCGATTCCGTTATTTTTTACAATATCCGGGGTGAACGCGAAATTGAATTAACCCGCAGCCTGACGGAAAACACGTTCCGGGAATTCCCCATTGATACCAACCTTGTCGTAAACTTTGCAACCATGATCGAGTATCAAAAAGGATTGAATGTCAAGGTCGCTTTTCAGCCCCCGGGAATTCTTTCCGATACCTTGAGCGATGTCATTGCCGCACATGGTTTGACCCAGGCAAAAATTACGGAAGCGGAAAAAGCCGTTCATGTCGGTTATTTTTTCAACGGCAAGAAATCCGACCTCTTGCCGGGAGAAGAAAGAATCGTTATTCCGACACGCAAAGACGTCAAACTGTTTGACGAAGCTCCCGAAATGTCCATTGCAGACATCACCCAAACGGCCATCGCCAGGATCAAAGATCCTCACTGCAATTTCATCGTTGTGAACTTCCCCAATGTGGATGTTGTCGGCCATATTGAAAATGAACCAGCGGTTCTTCGGGCGATTCAGGCCGTCGACCGGCACACCGGTCTTATCATCGACGAGGCACTGCGGCAGGAAATAACTGTGATCGTGACAGCCGATCATGGAACGGTCGAAAAATGGCTTTATCCTGACGGAGGCGTTGACAGCGGACACACGGACAGTCCCGTCCCGTTTTTCCTTCTGCACCCGGACAAAACATTGACCCTGAAGGCGCAGGGATCACTTACCGATGTCGCCCCGACGGTTCTGGATCTCTTCGGTCTGCCCGTGCCCAGCGCTATGACAGGTGTTTCGCTTGTCGAACAGAGCAAAAATTCCTACACGCCGATAAAACGTTTACTGCTTTTGATTCTGGACGGCTGGGGACTTTGCGAAAACACAAAAGGCAACCTGATTACCTGCGCCGAAACGCCGGTAATGGACAAACTGATGAAGAGCTGCCCGTCAGCGCAGCTCGCCGCATCCGGCGTTGACGTGGGACTGCCACCGAAAACCGTGGGCAATTCAGAAGCGGGGCATTTGCATATCGGCGCGGGCCGCATCATTTATTCCGACCGCCTCCGTATTGATGAATCCATTGCCAGTGGTGATTTTTATCAAAACCCGGCTTTCAAAAACGCCATGAAACTAGCCGAACACAACGGCAGTGCCGTGCACCTGATGGGCATTGTTTCATTCTTCAGCTCGCACGGCTCCATTGAGCATCTTTTCGCCTTGATGGACATGGCCAGGCAGCAGCGCGTCTCCCGACTCTTTATTCACTCCATGCTGGGAAGGCGCGGCGAGCAGGCTGAAAGCGGAGCCCGCTATATTCAGCAGGTGGAAGAAAAATGCCGGTCTTTGCAGCTG
>PHBN01000322.1 GCA_002840635.1 Deltaproteobacteria bacterium HGW-Deltaproteobacteria-1 | reverse complement strand
TAAAAAAGGGAGAGAAAGTCGATGTACGCTCCCCCTCCCTGTTTATAATATCAATAAAATTTTTCTTAGCCAATGTACTTCAAAAGCGGATTGGCATAAAGAACGATCAGCGCGATAACCAGCGCGTAAATCGCCAGAGATTCGATCATGGCCAGACCAACCATCATGGTGAGGAGAATCTTGCCCTGGGCTTCAGGATTTCTACCAACGGCGTTTGTTGCACCATTCAGACCGGCGCCCATACCATTGCCCGTTCCAATTGTTCCAAAGGCAATTGCGATACCTGCCGCAAGCAAAGAACAGCCAATGATGATGGCTTTTGTGTAATCAACGCCCGCTGCAGGAGCCGCAGCCGCTGCTTCCGGAGCCGCCATTACAAAAGGAGCAGAAACAATCACCAACACCATTGCCAACACGGTATAAACTAAACTTTTTTTCATTTAAAGCCTCCTGTTTTTTTGTTGAAACAAATTAAATTACCGGAACCGTCAGATCTGTTTTTTTAAACCTCCCTTCTTTTGAATTTAACGACTACCGGTCATTTTCATCCTTTTTAACGATCAATAAACCTCTTGTCAAGAAATATTTGCATAAATATTTTCACAAAGGCTTGTCTTGATTTTATTATTCAAGCAAAGCAGGATAAAAAGGACTGGCATGAAAACATTAACGATACCGGGGAAAAATGCTTTACGGATTCTTCAGAAGGATCTGCCGCTCATCGATAGGCCATTTACGGCAATCGCCGATACCAGTGGCCTTACAACCGTCCAGTTGATCGATCTGTTGAAGAAATTATCCGCGAATGGAATCCTGAGAAAGTTCGGAGCGATCCTTCGTCATCAAAAAGCGGGCTACCGGAACAACGCGCTGGTCGTGTGGTCTGTGCCGCCTGACGCTATAGAAGAAGCCGGGCAGGCATTTGCCTCGCTTACATTCATATCCCATTGTTATGAAAGAAGCCCCGCTTTTCAAAATAAATATAATCTTTTTACGATGCTGCACACACAGAATAACGATATCGCATCCCTGATCGGCAGAATGTGTCAACAGATCAGCTGTTGTGATTATCTCATTCTGGATAGCCTTCAGGAATACAAAAAAACATCTCCGGAGTATTTTTAATGACCCCGACACATGAAGATCTTTTTGCGGCGGCAGGCTTGGTAATCGCCGGCGGTGTGAATTCACCTGTACGCGCCTGGAAATCGGTGGGGGGTATCCCCATTTTTGCAAGCCATGCAAAAGGCAGCCGGATTTATGATTCCACAGGAAAAGAATACATCGATTACGTTCTTTCCTGGGGGCCGATGATACTGGGGCATGCCCATCCGGACGTCATTGCCGCCCTCTGTCAGGCGGCTCAAAAAGGAACCAGTTTCGGCGCACCGACGGATGCCGAAACGCAAATGGCACAGCTCATCTGCGAAACCATCCCATCCATTCAAAGAATAAGGATGACCAGTTCCGGCACAGAAGCGGCCATGACAGCCGTGCGGCTGGCCCGGGGTTATACGGGCCGAAACCTGATTATTAAATTTGACGGGTGCTACCATGGCCATGCCGATTCCCTGTTAATCAAGGCCGGTTCCGGTGTCACAACACTGGGGATTCCCGGCTCCCCGGGAATCCCTGAAGAACTGGCCGGTCTGACCTTGAGCCTGCCCTACAATGATCCGGGCGCACTGGAAAAAGCAATAGAACGCTATGGCAATCAACTGGCGGCCGTCATTGTTGAACCGGTAGCGGGCAACATGGGCGTTGTCATGCCGCAGGAAGGTTTCCTGAAAAAACTGCGGGAGCTGACAGCTGAAAACGGCACTGTCCTGATCTTTGACGAAGTCATAACGGGATTCCGCTTTTCCTTCGGCGGATACCAGAACCTGATCGGCATTGAGCCTGACCTGACATGTCTGGGAAAAATCATCGGCGGTGGACTGCCGGTAGGCGCCCTGGGCGGTAAAAAGGAAATCATGGAGAGGCTTGCGCCAACGGGCGATGTCTATCAGGCGGGAACGCTTTCCGGGAACCCTTTGGCCATGAGCGCCGGAATTGCCACATTAAATATTTTGAAATCGAAAGCGGACTCCTACCAATCACAGTCTCATCTGGCCGACGTCCTTTGCCGGGAAATGAAAAAACTGTTTTCCGGACATGGCATCGCCACCTGCATCAATAGAATCTTCTCGATGTTCACCGTTTTTTTCCAGGAAGGGCCGGTGAACGACCTGAACGCTGCTTTGAAATCAGACACCGGCCTTTATGCCCGCTATTTCCACGGCATGCTCGAAAACGGGATCTGGCTGGCGCCGTCTCAATTTGAGGCGGGATTCCTATCATTTGCCCACACGGCAGACGATGTGGACAGGACACTGGACGCGTGCTCAAAAACATTGAGGGATCTTTGATCTTCTCAATCAACTACCATGCAGCAAGCTTAAGAGAATCAACGATTATATAAATGAACCGGAATCGAGGATTATCCAAATGAAAAAGTCTCTAAAAGCCCAATCGTTTTACGCCGGGAAAAACAAAATTGCCATCATCGGCCTTGGATACGTCGGCCTGCCGCTGGCTGCCCACCTGTCGCGTCATTTTACTGTCATCGGATTTGATATCAGCGAGGCCAACGTCGCTGAATTGAAAAAAGGCCACGACCGGACGATGGAACTTTCCGACGGCGAATTGAAAAAGGCGAACATTCTCTTCACGTCCAGACCGGCGGACCTTACCGGCTGCAAACTTTTCATCGTAGCCGTCCCAACGCCGGTTGACCACTTTCACGTTCCCGATCTTGGCGCAATGGAAAATGCTTCGGCTATTATCGGCAGGCATTTAACCGCGGGTTCCTGTGTGGTCTATGAGTCCACCGTTTATCCCGGTGTCACGGAAGATGTATGCGTTCCCATCCTGGAGCGTGAATCAAAATTGAAGTTGGGCAGGGATTTTACGGTCGGCTATTCCCCTGAACGCATCAACCCGGGTGATAAAGTCCATACGGTAAGCAATACCGTTAAGATTATTTCCGCCTCCGATGCTGAAACGCTGAATCTGCTCGAAGGAATCTATGGAGCGGTGGTGAAGGTCCGCCTGCACAGGGCTTCTTCCATCAAGGTTGCGGAAGCCGCCAAGGTCATCGAAAACACGCAGCGCGACATCAACATCGCACTGATGAATGAGTTGGCCATCATCTTTAATAAAATGGGCATCGACACACTGGAAGTGCTGGAGGCAGCCGGCACGAAATGGAACTTCCTCAATTTCCGGCCCGGCCTGGTCGGCGGCCATTGCATTGGTGTTGATCCTTACTATCTGACATATAAGGCGGAAAGCATCGGGTATCGTCCGGAGGTCATTCTCTCGGGACGCAGAATCAATGACAACATGGGCAAGTATGTCGCGGAACGAACCGTCAAGATGCTGATTGCCGCCGATATCCAGGTGAAGAAGGCCCGCGTAGCGGTACTGGGGCTGTCCTTTAAAGAAAATGTTCCCGATTTGCGAAATACCCGGGTTGTTGATATTATCAATGAGTTGAGGGACTACGGAGTAACCGTCATGGCTCATGATCCACTGGCCATTCCGGAGGAAGCGCGTGAACACTGCGGCATTGAGCCTGTATCGTTAAAAGCGGTTAAGGACGTGGATGCGGTGATCCTTGCCGTGGCCCACCGTGAATACATGGAACTGGGCCTTGAAAAAGTAGCCGCCCTGTGCCGAAAGAACAGACCGATTCTCCTCGATATCAAAGCCGTCTTCGAACCGGTTCAGGCAAAGTCGCTGGGCATTAATTACTGGAGACTATAAAAACGAGGGTCAAGGAGCAAGGCACGCTTCGACAGGCTCAGAGACCGAAGGGACAAGGGGCAAAGATAGAGGATTGTTATGAAGAAAGCATTTGTTACCGGAATCACGGGGCAGGACGGATCGTATCTTGCCCAGCTCCTTTTAGATAAGGGCTATGAAGTTCACGGTCTGATTCGCCGCTCCAGCACCTTCAACACGGACCGGATCGATCATTTCCAGCTCATGGATCTGCTTGCCGCAATCAATCCCGATGAAATTTATCACTTAGGCGCGCAAAGCCATGTGCGTGTGAGTTTCGATATGCCTGAATACACCGGTGACATCACGGGACTGGGAACGTTGAGGATCCTGGAATCCATCCGAAAAACCGGAATCAAGACAAAATTTTATCAGGCATCTTCCAGTGAAATGTTCGGCGCGGCGCCGCCGCCGCAAAACGAAAATACGCCGTTTCAGCCGCGCAGCCCATACGCCGCGGCAAAAGTTTATGCCTACTATGTTGTACAAAACTACCGTGACGCCTACGGAATGTTTGCAACCAACGGCATCCTGTTCAATCACGAATCCCCGCGGCGCGGCGAAACCTTCGTGACCCGTAAAATCACACGTGCAGCAACGCAAATCAAACTGGGCATCCGGGATAAGCTTTATCTGGGCAATCTCGACGCCAAAAGAGACTGGGGGTTTGCTGGCGACTTCGTGGATGCGATGTGGCTGATGCTTCAGCAGGAAAAACCGGACGACTATGTCATCGCCACCGGTGAAACGCACTCGGTCCGTGAGTTTGCCGAAAGAGTCTTTGCCAAACTGGACCTGGATTACGCCCGTCACGTCGTGATCGACCCGCGTTACTTTCGGCCGACGGAGGTTGACGTTCTGCTGGGTGACGCGTCCAGGGCAAAAAAGGCGTTGAACTGGCAGCCAAAGGTTACATTCGATCAGCTCATTGACATGATGGTATTGGCCGATCTGGAACTGGCCAAAAAAGAAAAGACCCTGCTGGATGCAGGTTATTCCTGTGCAAATGTGGAACGAATCAGTTAATATGAGAGTTAAGAGGATTAAAAAGTGCTTGCTGATAAAAGAATAACCGTCACGGGCGGTAAAGGATTTCTGGGACAACACCTGATCAGGAAACTTGCCGATTACAGCTGCCGGAGCATTGATATTGTCGATCTGCCGGAATACAATCTCACTGACCAGGCCCATATTCGTCGCATGTTCGACGTCACAAAACCGGACATTGTCATTCATCTGGCGGCAAAAGTGGGCGGCATCGGCTTTAACCAGGAAAAGCCCGCCGAACTTTTCTACGACAACCTCATCATGGGCACTCAGCTGATTCATGAGGCCTATCTGCATAAAATTCAGAAATTCGTCGCGCTGGGTACGATCTGCGCTTACCCGAAATTCACCCCGGTGCCCTTTAAAGAAGAGGACATCTGGAACGGATACCCTGAAGAAACCAACGCGCCTTATGGACTCGCTAAGAAAATGATGCTGGTGCAGTCCCAGTCTTATCGCCAGCAGTACGGTTTTAATTCCATTTTCCTCCTGCCGGTCAATCTTTACGGCCCGGGCGACAATTTTGATCCCCGTTCATCCCATGTCATTCCGGCTTTGATTAAAAAATGCTTTGATGCCATGGACAACCATTCGGATACATTGGAAGTATGGGGTACGGGACGCGCAACAAGGGAATTTTTCTATGTGGAAGATGCGGCAGCCGCCATTTGCATGGCTGCCGATTTGTACGAAAAAAGCGAACCGGTTAATATCGGGGCAGGATATGAAATTTCTATCAAGGAACTCACTGAACTCATCGCCCGCCTTTCCGGATTCACCGGGAAAATCGCCTGGGATTCATCCAAACCGGACGGCCAGCCCCGCCGTCAGCTCGATACTTCCAAGGCGTTGAAAGAATTCGGATTCAAGGCAACGACGGATTTGACAACCGGCCTGAACAAGACTATTGAATGGTACAGGCAAAACCGGCATCTTTTGAATAAAAAATGAACGGCGGTCATGTTTTTGATTGACTTTGCCCATCACGCATGTTAAGGATCGCATCACTAAATGGATAGCGAAACCAAAAAATTGAGCATCCAGATGGCTTACGCCAGCAGCATTGGAATCGCAATGGTT
>PHBN01000028.1 GCA_002840635.1 Deltaproteobacteria bacterium HGW-Deltaproteobacteria-1 | reverse complement strand
GGTTTCAATGGCGTCCGCCAGAGAAAAATTGCGGGGAATGCTTTCTACGCAACCCTCTTCGCAGACAATGAGTTCTTTTCTTTCCGTATCCGCGAGGATCGTTATTTCAGCAGTTGTTCTGGCAAGAGCCACTCCCAGAGCGTTGGATACTTCCGAGTGTTCCGGTATCGAACAGGGGTAACCCAGATTTTGGGCAATAAAGGGAGCAACAGCGGCGGGTCCGCCGGCAACATAAAGAATCTTAGGCTGAATAATTTTACCTTCCAGAAGTTCATGGATTGTATAAACCGGTTTGTTGTTTATCTGGGCAAGGATCTGCCGTACCTGATCCGAGATGATGACGGCCATCTTATCGATGATAGCGCGTGCCGTATCCTCAACACCCAGTCGAAGTTTTTTCGCGATGAGTGCAATGGCATCCCGGGCTTTCCGGCTGTCGCCGAAATCAATGATTCCTTCCACAATCATGGCGTCCGTGGGGGTGGGGAATGGTCCGTCCAGTGCGGCAGCCGGCCCTTCCCGGTTCGGTCCGATGAAAATTTCGCCGTTTTCAATTCTGATGACGCTGTCGCCGCCCAAACCGATGGATTTTGTGTACAGACCGCGAATTAGCGTCTTTCGTCCGTTAATTTCCACACCGGATGGCTCTAGAAGGGGAACGCCATCGGCAAAAACGGAGATGTCCGTCGTGGTGCCGCCGATATCCAGAGCCACGGCATCTTCTTTCATCACAAATCCCTGATAAATATCATGAATAGCCGCGTTGAGATATGTTGTCGAGATGCGGCGCGGGAAATTCAGCTGTCCGGAAAGCGTATGTCCCAGAGATATATTTCTGGCGTCATTCTCTAGCAATTCAGCGACATCCAGTTCCTGCTGTGGGTTCCTTGAAGAAAATTTGCCCACTACTCCAATGTGATGAATTTGGTTCTGGGCTATTTCGCTGCTGATATCAGCTATCTCCCGGCTATTAATATTTTTGACGGGGATACCGCGGTGATTTACATAGCCTCTGGCAAAATAAGCGTCTTTACCCAGGTTCAGCGTGGCGGGGGATAAACCGGGCCCGCTTAGCAACACCATCGCCACGCGACTGGTCTTATTCTGGACAATCGCGTTGGTCGAGATGGTAGTGCTCAAAACAATTCTATTAATATTATTAATATTATCGCCTTGGATCAGCTTTTCGGCTGCTTCCAGAAGAGAGGCCATGATATTTGCCTGATTCGTGAGTACCTTGGTTTTACTGATCACTTGCAAATCTTGAACCAGAACAGCATCTGTGTGAGTTCCGCCAACGTCAATACCAAGTATCATTGCAGTGTCCTTTAATGTCAATTTTCTTGCTTATATATGTTTAAATATCTCTTGACAAGGCAAAAAAAAGGCGTATTGTCACGCATCGTCTAATGAAGAAGGTATTGGCCATTTTTGTTAGCGTGCTTTTATTGGCTTCTTTATCAATCGCGGCAGTAGGCTGCAAGCAGGCACCGAAGGAAGAAGCCACGACAGTAGAAGCACCGGCAGCTCCTGCGGCTCCTGCAGCTGAACCAGCACCCGCAGCACCGGCAGCACCCGCAGCTCCTGCAGCACCGGCAGCACCGGCAGCTGATGCAGCTCCTGCAGCACCGGCAGCTGATGCAGCTCCTGCAGCACCGGCAGCACCGGCAGCTGAACCAGCACCGGCAGCAAAATAATTATATAATCAATTGCAGGATTATAGAACCGGGCAATCTTTGCTACATACAAAGGTTGTTCGGTTTTTTTGCGTCTTTCATAGTTAATTCTTTCAAAATATGTTATAAATATAAAAAAAACAGGAGGTGCGTTATGGCGGAAAAAGATTGGGATTTGGTAAAGGGCGTGGTGATCGGCGGCCTGATTGGTGCAGCCATCGGTATTTTGTTCGCTCCAAAAAGTGGCAAAGAAACGCGTAACCGATGGTTTAATTGTCGAACCGGATGCCATCAGAGACATTTCACGGACTAAGGATGAAATTTCGGGGAGAAGAATTATGTATCTGGAAATTGGTTTAATCATTATTGGCATTGCCGTGCTGCTGCTGGTGTTATTCTTCATACCGGTTCTGTTGAAACTCAGGCAGGCGGTAAACGACATCAATATCACGCTGCAGACGTTGAACGAGCGCCTGCCGTTGATTTTGAAAAACATGGAAGAGATTTCAACCAATATCAATCAATCGACCACGGCGATTAACGGTGAAGTTCAAAGGTTTGCCTTTACAGCGCAGCGACTGCACACGGTGATGAACGAAGTGGTCGGCGGAATTGAAGCGGTTTCGCCGCTTGCTCTCAAGTATCAAGTCTATCGAAAGGCAACGTGGATAATCCCTGTGATCAAAGGGGTTAGTGCGTTTATCAGAGTGCTCTCCGGTAAAGAAAAGGTTTAGAACGAAATGGCGAAGATGACATTTTCCAACAAGTGGGGCCGTGTCGCTGTTTCTAAAAAACCTTTGTCCTCCGGGGGGCAGAAAACGGTTGAAGATACCGTGCGGGAAATGAAAAACGCCGCCAAGGCACCCGGCGGCGAGGACTACCGCGAAAAATCTTTGAGCATTCACGGATTGGTATGCGCCCGCTGCGGACGCGAGTTTTCGGGCGTGAACCGGCAGCTGTTGACGGTTCATCACAAAGACGGCAATCACCGCAACAATCCTCCGGACGGCAGCAACTGGGAAAACCTCTGTACCTATTGCCACGAAGATGTCCACAGCCGCGAAGTGCTTGCCGGTTATCTGGGAGACAACGCGTCCGGCAGGGACGTCAGCCTGGTTTACGGAGAAACACCATCACCGGAGTCGGAAACATCCGGCGTGCTGGCGCAAAAATTAATGCAGGCTCTGCAAAAAAAGAAATAACTCCATTTCATATTTTGCTCAGGATTACGGGGTGCGATTGCTCTCACGAACAGGGAGGTATTTGTCTGAAAGGGGCAGGGGACGCTTCGACAGGCTCAGCGTCCGGAGAGACAAGGTGTAAGACTCAAGGGACAAGGTGAATGTGAAACTCCGTTTCCTGTCCTCCGCCTGAGGTGGAAAATGTAGGGATTGCTCCCCGAGCAATCCGAATCGGCAAGTTTGGCGAAAAGCCGGACGGTTACACGGATCACTATGCATGAAAAGACACCCTCCCCCTGCACCCCCTCCAAGTGTAGGCATACAGAAGGTAGTTTTAGCGAAGTAGGATTTTGGAGTTGATGTTTTCCTTGACCAGCTTGTCGCCCACCGACGTTCCACAGTAGACGCAGCTGTAATCATACTTATCGCCTTCAGAAAGAATCAGAAGAAGTCTTTTTCGCACCGGAACTGCCCGTTTGCATTTCGGACAGAATAATTCCGTAGCGTCAAAATCTTTGTAGGACGGTTTCATCATTTATCATCCCTGTCCGGTATATTTTTCCAGTTTGCAAGCCACACGGCTGCCTCGCTGTCGCTGGGAGCGCGCCAGTCGCCACGAGGGGAAAGCGATCCGCCCGACCCCACTTTAGGACTGTTGGGAACGCAGGAGCGCTTATACTGGGACATTTTAAAGAATCTGTTCAAATACACGTGTAGCCATTGCTTGATTTCTTTCAGGCTGTAACTGTGACGCTTTTCCGGGTCAATATCCGGCCATGGGCCTTTAGTTTTATCCTTCCACGCACCATAGGCAAGGAAGGCCACTTTGGTGGGAAGATATCCGAAGCGTGTAATGTAAAAATTATTGAAATCCTGCAACTCGTAAGGTCCGATTGTCTCTTCGGTTTTCTGCAGCGGCTGGTTGTTGTGTTCACCGGGAATCAGTTCCGGTGAAATTTCCGTTGCCAGGACATCCAGAAGGATTCGGGACACCTTTTCCGAAAACTGATGTGTTTGCGCCACCCAGCGGATCAGATACTGAATCAGTGTTTTCGGGACGCTGGCGTTGACATTGTAGTGAGACATGTGATCGCCGATCCCGTAAGTGCACCACCCCAGGGCCAGTTCGCTCAAATCGCCCGTTCCCATGACCAGCGCATTTTTCATATTGGCCAGGCGGAAAAGATGTGCCGAACGCTGGCCGGCCTGAACATTTTCAAAAGCAATATCATAAACTTTTTTCCCGCGATCAAACGGATGATCAATGTCCTTGAGCATCTGGAGGCAGGCCGGTTTGATGTCCACTTCGTTTGTTTCCACACCCAGGGCCTTCATTAAGTTAATGGCGTTACGGTAGGTTTTACCGGTCGTCGCAGGAATCCAGGCCCCCGGAAACGCCGATCACCAGGTTCGGAATGCCGGATGCTTTCAGCCTTTTGGCCAGGCCCTGAACCTGGATATTGTAAGCCTCGTAACAGCGCTGGTCGCGCTTGGCGGGATCGGCGGGGATGTACGGGAAGCGAGGAATCTCGCGGTCCGGCATCAAGCGTCCCTGCGGGCGGTCAAGATCAAATTCAATGGAGCGAAAAGCGGCAAGCTGCATTTTGTGATCCGCCGCATTTTGGCCGAACGTGGTGAGACGCATCCGGTCCTGCGCCAGGCGGTCCAGATCGATATCGCCGAAAATGATTTGTTCCGACGTTGAAAATCGTTCGGATTCCGAGAGCAGATTGCCGTTTTCATAAATCATCGCGTGGCCGTCCCAGGCCAGATCCGTTGTGGATTCGCCGAAACCCGCAGCAGCATAAAGATAGGCGGCAACGCAGCGCGCCGATTGGTTGGCGGCCAGCTGGTGCCGGTACTCCGATTTGCCGATGGTGATGTTGGAGGCGGACAGATTGCCGATGACCGTCGCGCCCGCCATTGCCGCGAAACTCGACGGCGGAATCGGCACCCAGACATCTTCGCATATTTCAAAGAACAGGTTGAAATTTTTCACATTGGCGGCTTTAAAAATGAGGTTTGCGCCGAAGGGGATATCTTTTTGTCCGAAAAGAGATACGCTTGAAACAAGAGCTGCCGAGGCTGGCGAAAATTGTCGGGCCTCGTAGTATTCGCGGTAGTTCGGCAGATAGGATTTGACGGCAATGCCAAGAATTTTACCCCGGTAAAAAACAACTGCGCAGTTAAACAGCCGGCAATCAATCCGCAGCGGCGCACCGCAGGTGATAAGCATATTCAGTTTAGCGGTTGATTCTTTAATGGCGGCCAGCGCATCTTCGATGCTTTTGAGCAGTGCGTCCTGGTGGAACAAATCATCATTGGAATAGGCGGAAAGTCCCAGTTCCGGGAAGATCGCCAGAATCGCTTTTTGCCTTGCCGCTCTCGGCTTCGATGCTGTACCAGGTGAAATTGTCGTCTGCGTTTAACTTTACCGCCACGCTGCGGACAAGATCTTCCACAAACTTCGGATTCCTGTAAGCTTTTTCTGTGACAAATTTTTCATCCACGCGCTTTAATAGTGAATATACCTCACCACTGGCTGAATCTTCAATGATTTTTATCAGATCTTCAATCCAGAAAAATTTTTTGAAACGCACCTTTACCGTGACGATGCTGCGCTGATTGTGCGCCCCGAAGGCGCTGATCTCCTTGGAGCAGGGGCAAAGCGTAGTGACCGGCACGACCACGCCCACCAGGAAGTCGGTTTTTTCGCCATTGTTTTCCCCGGCAAAAAGGCAGCGGTATTCCATCATGCTTCTTGCTTTGGAGACGGGCGCCGTTTTTTTTATAAAATAGGGAAACTCAATTTCCATGTGCGCAGACTGCGCGCGCAATTTCTGCCGCATTTTATCCAGGATCATTTTGAAGGTTTTTATATTGATCTGGCCCCGGAAATCGTTGAGTACCTCCACAAATCGGCTCATGTGCGTGCCCTTGAAGTGATGCGGCAGATTGACATACATGTTGATTGTGGCATTCACCGGTTGTGTGCCGCGCACGCGATCCAGCACGATGATCGGGTACTTGATGTTTTTTACCCCGACCTTTTTAATGTCAATATTGCGGGAATCTTTCTGGTTTTGAATATCAATCATAATAAAAAATAGGCTCATACCCCTGAGGGGCACGAGAGGATCAAGGCACAAGGTGCAAGGTAAGAAAAAAATACATTATTAATAATTAGCGAAGCTCACCGCCTTTAACCTCTATCCTTGTATCCTCCCTATAAGTTACCGCCGCAGTGTCCGATTCCCACACCTTTACGTGCAGCATTTTGACTCCCGATTCAGTAACTTTGTCCTGCATTTCTTTATATAGGATGCAGGCGATATTTTCCGAAGATGGATTTTTTCCTTTAAAAAAGGGAAGATCATTCAAATGCTGATGATCCATCTGATCAAGGATGTCCTTGAGCCATTTCTTAACCAGTCGGAAATCAATCAGAATTCCTTCCGAATTCAAATCCGGCGCGCCCAGGGTGACTTCTACCTTGAAATTATGCCCGTGGAGTTCCTCGCATTTTCCCCCGATTTCGGCCAGCAGATGCGCCGCGGAAAATGATTTAATAATCGTAACTTCATACATTTTGTTTGCCCTTAATACCAAATTATCATTGCTAGATTGTTTCATAACACATTTTACTTAATGGGAAAACAATATTAAAGCGGACAGTGCAAATTGACTGCCAATTGGTGAAAATAACCTGTTAGGGGAAGGAATATTGTTATTTTTATGGACAGAGATAGAGCTTTTTTTTTGTATGTTATTGATATTAATTATAATAAATAAAAATGCAGCAATATGGCACATCCGTTGCTTGTAGGTAAGTGGCATGTAAGAGAAACTTTTTTAGAAAAAAATTTGGAGGTGAACCGGCAAAATAACTATTGAAAAAAACAATATATTATGTGATAAAAAAAAATCACAAGTAATCAAACAACAACACTTATTCAAGAAGGAGGACTATTATGTTAAAAGCGTTTCGTAAAAAAGGAGAAAAAGGTTTCACGTTGATTGAATTGATGATTGTTATCGCGATCATCGGAATTTTGGCGGCCATCGCCATACCGCAGTTTGTGGCGTACAGGCAGAAGGGATATGATACACAGGCCAAGGGAGAACTAAAAAGCTTGTACACGGCTTGCCAGGCTTATTTCGCGGATAGTCCGACCACAACTGCTTGTACTGAAGCTTTGGTATCAACACAGTTCCAGAAGTCTCCGGAAGTTACGTTTGCTATTCAAGCCACTCAGACAATGGAGGGCACCACGTCGTCTCACAGTGCGGGTACAAAGACATATAGGATTGGGGCAAGCGGCAACATTACACCGTAATTGAAATGGTGTAACTCTTAAGTCAAATGAAAGGCCGGGCAAGTTCATGCCGGCCTTTTTTATTATACCCCACTTAGCAATATTTTATTAATACGTATTTACAAGCGCGATTAATCAAAAAGCGACAACACAGGTTTGCCCAGATATACAACGGCAAGAGTGGTTTCTCCACTGGCCGTCGGGCGAAATAACCTTGTTTTGGTGATCATCACCATTTTGGGAAATTTTAATTCATATTTTATATGCCGTGCAAATGCTAAGGAAGCATAAGTATTAGATATCACATGCTTATTATGTTTTTTTACTGGAGGAGCATGGCTATATTGCAATTACATTTGGTACATAATTTGCTATATTAAAAAGCATTAAGGTCATGCGTAAAGAATCTATAGGATACAGAGAAAAAAATGAATATCTTTACAGTAATAATTTGATTTGATAATAGAAAAAGTGTAAAAAAAATTATAATAAAACAGGTGAATTATGATGAATTTTTTCCGTATAAAAGAAAAGCAAAAGGGTTTTACCCTGATCGAGTTAATGATCGTTATCGCGATTATCGGGATTCTTGCGGCCATTGCCATTCCACAGTTTGTTGCTTACAGACAAAAGGGATACAACACAGAGGCAAAAGCCGAATTGAAGGGATTCTACACGGCATGTCAGGCATACTTTTCCGATAATCCTCCCAGCGATTGTTCGATGTCACTCGTTTCATCATTCTTTGTTCCGCAATCGCCGAGAGTGCAAATCACTATTCCAGCCGGTTCCGGTACTTCAATGATGGGTACTACTGCCCAGCATGAAGCGGGAACAGTCACTTATAGAATCGGGAATAGTGGAAATATTACCCCATAGTTTATATTCAATGCAATTTACTCATTAAAAGGTTGGCTTAAATGAGCCATCCTTTTTATTTAAACAATCAATCAACCATAATAATATGAAATTATTGCAAAAAACATATTATTTCATCAATAAACCCAACCTTAAATATATCGGATTATACAAATTAATATTGGTAAAAGTTAAAAATTTAGTTATCTTAAATTAATTATTCAACATGACAATTGAAGTTGTGAAATGAAACAAATTTGAATGGATGTAAATGCGAAGCAGATTAATATTACTTATTGTCTTTTTTGTATTGTCCTTTACCGCTGCAATGTCATATGTGGGTTGGAAGGTTATTAAAGATCCCGATACAATCTTCCTTATATCAGAAGGTAACGCTAAATGGATAAGATTTGGAGAGCCTACAAAATTAAAGATCAGACATAAAGAAAAAATATCGGCAAGCTTCAGTGTTGATTTTAAATCGGGCAGGTTGAACAAGGATAACAAGATATTTTTCAGGGTCTTTCACAATGCTTCCTTCTGGATAGATAATGTTCTGATATACAAGACTTCTGACAGCAATCTTCAATGGAAGAAGACAAAGAATATTAAGTTAGGTCAGTCATTTGAGCAAGGTATTCACACATTACAGGTTGATGTGGAATCTGACAGATCTCATCCCAGTTTGCTTCTGTACTCAAAAGATTTAAATTTAGTAAGCGGGAAATGGTGGAAGGTAACCACAGATGGGAAGAATTGGAAGGAAGCTACTGAATCTTCACAAATAATTCCCAATCCGATATCGCGAATGTTTGACAGAGTTGATAAGATTTTTTTTTCTAATATCTTTCTTTATACTTCAATCTTTTTCTTTGCTTTCTTTCTTGTTCTTGCAAGCGAAAAAGGGCGTTTACCTGCTTTTATAAGACCCTCTTACTTCTCTGCTTCGAATATCAGATTTTTAATGATTATCGCTTGGACTGTCCTTTGTTTAAAAAATATATTGGTAATCCCAATGAATATGGGAATGGATTTTAAAGGGCACATCGATTATATAACCACTGTTGCAAGTGGATTCCATCTTCCTTACGCGACAGATGGCTGGCAGATGTTTCAGCCACCTTTCTATTACATTATATCCGCTTTTCTCCTGAAAGTATTTCTTCAAATAACTTCTTTCGATATTGCCGTTAAATTGCTCAGGATAATACCGATGATATGCGGGATTTTGCAGATTGAAGTTTGTTACCGGGTCATGCGCCTCATGTATCCGAAAAACAATACGCTTCAAACATTTGGAACGGTAATTGGCGGTTTCATCCCAATGAATATATACATATCCCAGGCAATAGGGAATGAACCGCTTGCCGGCATATTAACATCATTGCTTGTCTTATGGCAGATAAAGTATATACAATCTGAACGACCGCCAAGCAGGGGACAACTTATCATAGCTGGTTTTTTAGCGGGGCTTGCGTTGCTGACAAAAACGTCCGCTCTATTGATTATTATACTCCTCGTATTGACTATTCTTTTAAAAGGGTTTTTTAATATGGGGAACCGCAATAATCAGATAACTGAAACAACCAGATCAATAATAACAATATCAATTACTGCATTTTTGGTTTGTGGCTGGTATTACATCAGAAATATAATAGTGCTGGGTGCTCCGTTTATTGGAGGGTGGGACAGTGCAAGAAAGATTGTATGGTGGCAGGATCCAGGCTTTCGGACTATAGAGCAATTTACAAACTTTGGCGAATGCTTATTATATCCGATCTTTTCATCTTTTGCAGGTGTGTGGGACAGTTTGTATTCCACTATTTGGATGGATGGTTTTATCAGTGTTTACAATCTTGCACCATGGAATTATAATTTTATGTTATCATTATCCTGGTTAAGTTTACCACTTACATTATTTCTCATTATAGGTTTCTTGATTATTACTGTCGATATGAAAAGATCTTGTCAGGATGGTAGATTATTTTGCGTTATTTCTATTTTCCTATATCTTTCTGCAATTCTCTATATGTTCTTAACCGTGCCCATCTTTAGCACGGGGAAGGCAACATATGCCTTGGGGTTATTACCCTGTATTGCCGTTGTTTGTACAGAAGGCGCTAAACCATTTCTGAAGACTCCCGTTCTGAAAAGTATGATAGCAGGAATCGTAGTGGTGTGGGTAGTTTGTTCGTACTGTTCTTTTTTTGTAATTGAGATTCTTGAAGCGCTGCCTATTTGAGCTAAATGGTGTCAAAAATCTTTTTTTAATGGGGTAGGTAGGGCTGTCCCTATTTTTCCATAAAGGAACCACTGATTTCATTCCGAATTGTTCAGGCAGGATTTGTGAGGAATAGTCTGTTTGAGAATAAATTGAGTTCAATGTAATTTACTAATCAAAAGGAATCACTCCATGCCAATCGGTTTTATTTCAACTCGTCAGACGAAGATCATGATCATTTTGATTTTAATCGTGTTGACTCTTTCCGCCTACTGGTCGGTGCAAAACTTTGAATTCGTCAGTTATGATGATATGAACTATGTTGTACATAATTATCAAATCCAGAATGTTCTGACATGTCGGGGAATTATTAAAGAGTTTACTGACACTCACATCGGGCTCTGGCATCCGCTGACGATGCTATCACATGCGTTGGACTGGCAACTGTATGGTAGACGTGCCGGGGGGCATCACTGGACCAGTCTAATCATTCACATTCTTAATGTGGGTTTGCTTTTTTTACTTTTGCACAGGATGACGGGAACATTATGGAGAAGCGCGCTGGTAGCAGGTTTGTTTGCCATCCATCCGATCAATGTGGAATCGGTGGCCTGGATTGCCGAGCGCAAAAACGTTCTGAGCACTTTCTTCTGGATCCTGACCATGTTGTTTTACGTTTGGTACGTTCGGAAACCGGGATGGAAGCGTTATTTGCCGGTATTTTTGTGTTTTGTTTTGGGTTTGATGTCCAAACCCATGCTGGTGACCCTTCCTTTTGTTTTGCTGCTGATGGATTTCTGGCCTCTCCAGCGGATAGCCTTTGGTGATTTGAATACGGATTCATCTTATCCATCTGGCATGAAAGAAAAAATATCCTTTTTGATCTTGGAGAAGATTCCTTTGTTATTCATGACGGCCGCCTCCATTTTTCTGACCTTTCGTGCACAGAAAAGTGTCGGTACCATAGCAGATTTTGGTACGGTATCTCTGGTGCAACGCCTTTATAATGCGATATTATCCTATGTTTTTTATCTGAAAAAACTATTCTGGCCGACAGACCTTGCTTTATTTTATCCTCTTCGGGGGGATATTTCCATACACCAAGTGCTGCCCGCCGCCTTATTGCTCATCGCTGTTACGGTGATTTGTTGCAGATATTATAAAAGGTATCCATATCTTGCCGTTGGTTGGTTCTGGTATCTCGGCACTCTGGTGCCGGTAATCGGAATAGTTCAGGTGGGAGGGCAGTCTATGGCTGACCGCTACGCATACGTTCCTTTCATCGGAATATTCATTGCCATAAGCTGGATGATTACAGATTTAATCCCTAGACGTGAATTACAAAAAATAGCCGCGGTTCCTTTGGCCATCCTGCTCATCAGTTTGTTTTTTGTTACCTGTAATCAGGTGGGCTACTGGAAGAATTCTTATTCTCTCTATGATAGAGCCCTTCATGTTACAGAAGGAAACTTGATTGCTCATGTCGGAATGGGCAATGAGTTAGTCAAACAAAAAAGGATTGATGAAGCTATTGACCATTTTTATACAGCAATCAATATCAACCCCCGAAATACAGCAAATTATTTTGCTTTTGCCAGTCTTGGATATGCCTTGAGTTTGCAGAATAAAAAAACGGAAGCCATTGCAGCATTAAAACAAGCTTTAAGCATTAATCCGACACTTCATGAAACTTATTTAAAGATTGGACATATTTATTTTGAAACCGGTCGCGTGGATGAAGCGATTCTACAGTATAAAAAGGCCATTGCCCTGAACAATAATGATCCACGATATCATAGCAGCCTTGGGAATGCTTACATTCGGAAGGGGAAAACTGAAGAGGCGGTAAAGGAATTTGAAGAAGTGACGCGCATCCAACCCACTAACGCATGGGCTCATAATAACCTTGGAATGCTCTTTATGAATCAGGGGAAGATAGATGAAGCGTTGAAGCATTTCATGGAATCAATCAGGTTGGATCCGCTTTTTGCAGATGCTCATTATCATTTATCGATCATTTTGAAAAAGAAAGGTCTGAAGGAAAAAGCCCTTTATCATTACAATGAGGCAATACGCATCAATCCGGAATTTGAGAAAATGAAAAAATATGAATAGGATAGAATATCAGCGTTTTATTTCTGCCTTTATCTTCATAGCCATCATTTATTTTATCATCATGGCAGTTCTATTATGCCTCACCCCGCCCATTGCCCGTGATGCTCTCATTCACCATCTGGCCATTCCCAAATTATGGATAAATCATAGCGGTTTCTACGACACACCGTGGGCAATATATTCTTATTATCCCATGAATCTTGAGCTGCTTTATCTGATCTCCCTTTATTTTGGTAATGATATAATTCCTAACTTTGTTCACCTTGGTTTCGGAATTGGCACCGCTGTGATGATTTGCTTTTATCTCAAGTCGAGATTCAATCAAATAGCCGGATTGCTGGGTTTCTTAATCTTCATCAGTACACCGGTGATCAGCAAACTATCAACAATGGCGTATGTTGATCTTGGCATGGTATTCTTTATAACCGCCAGCGTTCTGTCGTTTATCCGTTGGCGGGACAGTAAATATGATCAATCTAGATGGCTGCTGATTTCCGCTATTGCCATGGGATTGGCTTTGGGTACAAAATACAGCAGCCTTGTTCCATGGTTTTTTGTAACACTGGCGATTGTCTTCATCTATTCCCGGGATACGGGTAATTCAGGTAAGGCGATAAAGTATGGCCTGATTTTTTTTATTACTTCGCTGGCCGTTTTTTCTCCATGGTTAGTGAAGAATTTTATTCTGACCGGCAATCCTTTTTATCCATTATTTCCTGGTATCTTTGACAGGGGGGGCGATGGAAGCGCAAATGCCCTGGCTTTAGTCCAAGGTCATGTCAGCCTGTTTAAAACCAGGGGAATGTTATTTGGAGAAAGTTTGTGGGAAATTCTTTTAATACCCATACGGATATTCTTTCAGGGACAGGATAATTCGCCCCGATATTTTGATGGTGTTTTAAATCCCATTCTAATCCTGTTTGTTCCGTTAGCTATTATGAAAAAAGACATGAAAATCGAGAAATTGTTCTTCTTGTATTTTTCATTTTTTATTATTCTAATTGCTTTCTTTCTGGACCAGATCAGGATCCGTTATATTCTGCCGGCAATCCCTTTTCTGGCGATATTGTCGGTAACGGGTTTTATGAATGTCTTTACATGGCTAACCGAAAGCAAAAGCTTTTTTTTACGAAGAATTTCTTCTTCAGGTTTGGTGATTATGCTAGTTGTGCTTTTAAGCCTCAACGTTGTATACATTCAGCAATATTTCCTTAAAATTGATCCGGTAAGATATCTCACGAATAGAGAAACCAGAGATAATTTTATTGCCCGCCATGATGGCAGTTATTCAGCAATACTGTACATCAATAGAAATACGCCCAATGATTCCAGAATTAGACTGATATTATTGGCCGGACGGGGATATTATCTGGACAGAATTTACCAGGAAGACCGATCAATGGGTATGAGTGTTATTAAGGAAATGATCGATCACTCCAGTAGCGGGGAACTGTTTCAACAATATCTGTCATCTTTAGATTGCACACACCTTCTTATCCGCTATGAATTATTTGAACCATACATACAGGAAAAATTTGATTCGGAAAAAGTGAATCAGTTAAAAAAACGGATGAGCGATACCTTAATGAAAATTTATGATGATAATCATTATAGGATATTCCGTATAGCAAAATAGGAATATGTGCGAGATGACGGATTTAAGTAAATGAGTTGGAGTGTTTTATGTCAATTGATTCCGTTACCGATTATCAAAAGAAAATTATTGTAATTCTGGTCTTGGTTTTGTTGAACCTTGCTGTTTACTGGCAGGTGCAAAACTTTGGATTTGTCTATTACGATGATGATATTTACGTTACACGAAATGATCAGATAAAATCCGGTGTAAAATATGAGACGATTATTTATGCCTTCATGGATACTCATACCGCGAATTGGCATCCCTTGACGATGCTCTCGCACATGCTGGATTGGCAGCTTTACGGGGACAAAGCTGGCGGCCATCATTGGAGCAGTTTAATTCTCCATATTATAAATACGGTTTTGCTTTTTTTGCTGTTGAACAGGATGACGGGTGCGGTATGGAGAAGTGCCTTTGTGGCAGCTTTGTTTGCAGTTCATCCGATCAATGTGGAATCGGTGGCTTGGGTGGCAGAGCGTAAGAATGTTCTGAGCACTTTCTTTTGGATTCTGACGATGCTGTTTTATGTCTGGTATGTAAAGCAACCGACCTGGAAAAAATATCTACCGGTTTTGATATGTTTTGCTTTGGGGCTGATGTCTAAACCGATGCTGGTGACGCTGCCTTTTGTTTTGTTGCTTATGGATTACTGGCCGCTTAATCGAACAAGTATTAACACACTTAATGAAGATCAGACGGAAATTCAACCTCCCTTTAAATCAAAGAAAGCCAAGTGGAGTTTCCTTCTTTTAGAAAAGATCCCTCTCTTTATTTTGACGGCAATCTCCATTTGTGTGACTTTATATGCGCAACATTCTGTAGGGGCTATGATGAGGATGCATTATCTATCCCTTTCCAGACGCATCAGTAATGCCATTGTATCATATGGACTGTATATAAAGAAAATGTTCTGGCCGCTCGACTTGTCATTGTTTTATCCATTATACAGCGTAGGATTATGGAAGCTTTTATCGGTATCATTTTTTCTGATTTTGTTATCTGCAATAGCGCTAAGGTATTATCGAAAGCACCCTTATCTCTTGGTTGGATGGCTGTGGTTTTTGGGAACTCTGGTACCGGTTATTGGGATGGTTCAGGTTGGTGCTCAAGCCATGGCAGATCGATATGCATATGTACCCTTCATCGGATTATTTATCATACTGGCCTGGTATGTAGCTGATGTTGCCGGAAAAAACACATACATAAAGTATGGTTTGGCCTTAACTTCATTTTTGATTGTTTTAGCTTTATCTCTTCTTTCCTGGCAAAGATGTCAATTATGGGGGGATCAGATTGCTCTATGGGATGATGTGCTTAAGAAAAATCAAGTTGACTTTGCCTATAATTTTAGGGGATTGGCTTATGTTGATAAAGGACAATATCGCTTGGCTATGGCAGATTATAATGCCGCGATAGTGCTGGATAAGACATTTGTCGAAGCATTTAATAATCGGGCCAACCTGTACATCAAGATGGGGCGATACTCTCCAGCATTGCAAGATTTTAATGAAGCTCTGCGCCATGACCCGAAATATTTTAATGCTTATTATAATAGGGGAATCCTTCATTTAAGAATCAATGAATTGGACGCAGCTATTTCTGATTTTACACAGGCCATTAATTGTGAATCAGATATCGCAGATGCTTTTAATAAAAGAGGAGTTGCCTTCAGCTTGAAAGGACATTATGAAAAGGCCTTTGCCGATTTCAATCAGGCATTAAAATTAAATCACAACTTTGCTGAAGCTTATTTTAACCGTGGTGTCATTTAT
>PHBN01000321.1 GCA_002840635.1 Deltaproteobacteria bacterium HGW-Deltaproteobacteria-1 | reverse complement strand
CGCTTTATCAACAAATCAGCGCCGGATGCCGGCAATCGCCAAAAACCGGACTTCATCGATATGAAGCGGGGGGATGACGGGAAATGGCAGTAGACGCAATGCTCAATCTCACCCCCGCGATGAAGCAGTATGTCGACATCAAGAAAAAGTATTCCGATTGCATCTTACTGTACCGGATGGGCGATTTCTACGAGATGTTTTTTGAAGATGCCCTGACAGCGGCTCCCGTCCTGGAGATCACACTCACTTCCCGTAACAAATCCAAAGAGGACGCGGTCCCGCTTTGCGGTTTTCCATACCACGCCGCTTCCGCATATATTACAAAACTGGTGGAGAAGGGTTTCAAGGTCGCTGTCTGCGAACAGGTCGAAGATCCCAAAAATGCCAGGGGGATCGTCAAACGCGACGTCATCCGGGTCATCACGCCCGGCCTGGTTCTGGATGAGGAGAACCTCAAGTCTGGCGAAAACAATTACCTGGCCTGCGTTGCGCTGGCAAAGGATACACTGGGACTGGCTTTTCTCGATTTGTCCACGGGTGAATTTCAAATAGGCGAGTTTGCCGGCCGCGACCGGCTCTTGGCTGCCGTTGGCGTTCTGGATTTCAAGGAACTGCTGGTCTGCCGTTCATTTTCTGACCCGGTTTTAATCAAAATGCTGGAGGCGCAAATGCCCGCCGGACGCGTCAATGCGATTGATGAAACCTCTTTTGAACCGGGATGGTCTGATGAAATTCTGGACCGGGAACTAACCTCCCAGGTTTTGGATCAATCAAAAATAAAAAGCAGGCCGGCGGCCAAAATTGCCGCCGCCGTCATTTTGCATTACGTCAATTCCACGCAAATGGTTCGTGCCGCTCACATTTCCGAAATCCGGTGGTACTCGCCGGAAAATTATCTGGTTCTGGACGATGCCGCCCGCCGGAATCTGGAAATATTTTTGACCATCCAGGACAATGCCCGTGCCGGTTCTCTTTTTTCCATGATCAATGAAACGCTTACGCCAATGGGCGCCAGGCGTTTGCGCTGGTGGATGGGGTACCCGCTGGTGGATTGCGAAAAAATCCGCACCCGGCTCGCGGCGGTGGCTGAAATCAAAGACAATCACATCGTGCGGTCCGATTTGCGGAAAGCGCTTGCACAGGTTTATGACCTGGAAAGACTGGCCGGACGTGTCGCGCTCAAGATAGCAACACCACGCGATCTGATTGCGCTGAAAGTGTCGCTTGCCGTTTTACCCGGGCTGCGATCAATGCTGAACGATTTTACCGCGCCCGCCCTGTTGTCGATCCGCAGGGAGATCACCGATATGTCCTCTCTGGTGGATCTGCTTTCCCGGTCCATTGCCCCTGATCCGCCGTCGCGCGTTCAGGATGGGGGGGTTATCGCCCATGGTTTCGATGACGGGCTCGATCATCTGCGTTCGATCAGCCGCGATGGAAAGAAGTGGATTGCGTCGCTTGAGGCAAAAGAACGACAGGCCACGGGCATCAATACACTGAAGATCGGGTTTAACAACCAGGAATTGAAAGAATTTGAACAGACGGTTCTCAATGCCGAAGAAAAAATACGTGAACGCGAAAATGAAATCTTCAATCAGCTGCGTGATGATTTGATGCCTTATATTGTGGAGATTCAGTATAACGCTTTTCGGGTGGCCGAGCTTGATGCGTTTTGCGCGCTTTCAGAAGTGGCTGAAAAACATTCCTATGTCTGTCCGGAAATCGATGATGATGACCTGATCGACATTAAAGATGGACGCCATCCGGTCGTTGAGGCGGCTTTGAAAAAAGAAGGGTTTGTGCCTAACGATACGCTGTTGGATCTCCAAAGCAACCGCCTGCTGGTGATAACCGGTCCCAATATGGCAGGCAAATCCACCTATATTCGCCAGGTGGCTTTAATTGTGCTTCTGGCTCAGATGGGCAGCTTTGTCCCGGCATCGCAAGCCAGGATCGGTGTAGTGGATAAAGTTTTCACGCGCATCGGTGCGTCGGACAACCTGATGAAAGGGCAGAGTACTTTTATGGTGGAAATGATGGAAACGGCCCGGATTCTGACAGATGCGACGCCCCGCAGCCTGGTGATTCTTGATGAAGTAGGCAGGGGCACTTCAACATTTGACGGGTTGAGCATTGCCTGGGCGGTGGCCGAATACCTTCACGATTTTGGCGGTCGCGGCATGCGGACGCTTTTTGCAACGCATTATCACCAGTTAACGGATTTGGCAGCGTCAAAGGAAGGTGTGAAAAATTACAATATCGCTGTGAAGGAATGGGGTGAAAAAATCATATTTCTGCGTAAGATCATGGAAGGCGGGACGAGCCGAAGCTATGGCATCGAAGTGGCACGGATCGCAGGGGTTCCGACCGACGTGATTTTACGCGCCAAAGAAATCCTGTACAATCTGGAAAAGGGGGAGTTCGATGAGATCGGCATGCCGCGAATTGCGCGCGGGAAAAGCGCCGCGAAATACGGAAACCCGCAGTTGAATCTGTTTGCCCAAAGCGAGGATTCCGTTCTTGACGAGCTTCGGCAAATGGATACTTCTTCCATGACGCCGCTTGATGCGCTCAACACCCTCCATCATCTCAAAAGCAGACTATCATAACCTTGTAGGTTTTCTAAACGTTGTTCCTCACGCAGGTCAGTTTTACCTGCTTTTGATCGCTGAGTCCAAGCAGAACTTTGGAAATGCCGTCCTGCAAAAGAGTGGTCATGCCATTGGCAACAGCTGCCTGATAAATGGATTCTACACTTTCATTACGCCGGATCATGCGTTTGATTTCCCTGGTGAAGATAAAAATCTCCGAGACGCATAAACGGCCGCCGTATCCGGTTTGACCGCACGCGTCGCACCCCCTGGGACGAAAGAGATGAAAATGATTCGTATAGGGGATGTTGAGCTTTTCAAAAGACTCTTTTCCATACATTTGAGCAAGTTCTTCATATTCTTCCCGACCGGGATGGTATTTTTCCTTGCATTTCGGGCAGAGCGTTTTCATCAGCCTCTGTTCCACGATGGACAGCATGGCATCGGCAAGAACGAGACGGTTGATGCCCATGTCCAAAAACTTTTCCATGGCATCGATGATGTGATCAGTCCGCAGCGTGCTGATCACGAGGTGTCTTTTCAGGGAGGCTTAGCTTTGGCCGAGATATGGATCACCATGTCTTCGAGGCCGGCGTGTGTCGGAATAAAGGTCACCCTCATGTGGATGGCGTTTCCCGAAGGTCTTGTTAGTGTCAGGTTCCCATGCTGAATGGCGGGTTGTATTGTTCCGCTTAGATTGGCTAACTGCTTCACCTGATCAACTATCTTTGCATATTCTTCAATGGTTATTGTCTTGTTTTTCAAACACTGGCCGTCAACACGGATGCGTAAGTGAATTGTTTTGCCCGCAGTATCCGGTTCAAAATGAATATCGGAACCACGGCGGTTGTATGCATCATAAATAATATCGGTGAATAATGGGAGAATATGGGGTTGGGGCACGGACGCAGCGGTTACGTCAGGCGAAGCGACGACGTGTTCATCCGGGATGTCATGATCCGCATCCTTTGGAAATATATCCCGAAGGAATATGGCTGCGGCTTGCAATGATTCCTCGGACCGTTTTGCTTCCGGGCGATAATGGCTTTGTACAGCGGTTTCAGGGGTTGGTTCAGGTGTCAAAGCCTCAGCCTGTGTGATGCCGGACAAAAAAGTGACGTTCGTTCGGGGCGCGTCTTCGGACTCGGGAACGCTCACGCTTTCCGGCTCAATCTTGACAGCCGGCTTCGCGATCGTTTCAGGACGGGTCAAAACTCTTTGATCGGGTACGGGCGGATGCTCTGAAAAAAGTTGTTGGACTGCCGGTTCTGCCTGATCTTCGTCATTTTCTGAATAGTAACGATTAATCAGTCTCAGGATGTCACTGGACAGGGCTACCTCATAAATAACGGAATCCGTTTCCAGCATTTTTTCAATTTCTCGCCGTTTGGTAAGGTTTGACGGGTCTTCCACGAGCACATGGATTTTACCTTTCACCACATTTAGAGGAAACCAGAGCATGTCGACCAACGATGACTTGTCAAGGCTGGAAAGGAGATCTCTGATGACAGGCAGGTCGTCGCTATAGGCTCGAAAGGGAAAGGAGAAGTGATCCGACAGTGCCGCGCCTATGTCATCTTTCGAAATATTGTACCGCTGCATTAAAATCGTTGCCAGATCTTCTTTTGTTGTGAAAGATGCCTTTACCGCGTAATTCATTTGCTCGGGAGTGATGGTTCCGTCGTGAATCAGTTTTTCATATCGTTCGCTGCGTTTGTGACCAGCCTGGTCAAAGTCCAGCAGCATAAAGAATGCTTTGGCCAGACAGCTTTCGATTTCATCCAGAAAGATGTGAGAGTAATCATCAATGGTATCGCCATTT
>PHBN01000320.1 GCA_002840635.1 Deltaproteobacteria bacterium HGW-Deltaproteobacteria-1 | reverse complement strand
CAAATTGATATAGCTGATTCCTTTGCGCCATTCAGTCGTCCAGGCCAGATCTTCCCAGAGAAAAGCGATCTTTTTGGCTTTCTGGTACTCAGGAATGGTTTTGCAGAAGAAGTATTTCTGCTGGGCATAATGAGCCGGTTCCGGATCCCAATCGCGGAAATTATGATCATATTTCGGCGCCTGATCGAGGACACGGGCCGTCAGTTCTGATCCCATCGGTCCGTTGAAAACCAGAATGTGTGGATACTGTTTCGCCAACTGTCCGGAAGCTTCCTGAACAGCAAGGCAGATTTCTGTCCGGCCTTCAACGGAAATGAATTTGGCCTTATCCTCCATAACCAGTTTGCGAAACGCCTCTACGGACAGTGACGTATCACCCTTGTTGTCCATCACCACATACTTAACCGGCCTTCCTAGAATGCCGCCCGCGGCATTGATTTCTTCAACCGCCATTTTCTGGATGTCCATGCATGGTCTGGTGCCGGGCGATGCCACCATGCCAATGTAGCCGATGACAAACGGTTCGCCTTTGGGCTCCGCATTTGAGATGGACGGTGCACCGATTGCAGTGGCAGCCAGTAGCATCAACGCTGTAAAAATGACAATGTCAAATCTTTTTGATCGCTTCATCATGTTTCCCTCCTCCTCATAAAAACTATTAGAAAAATTTGATCAAATTTTTTGCCGAATATTTGATCCTTCTATCCGTTTAGATATTTCTTCTGGATATATTCATTATCCTTGCCGATCTCACTTGAAACCCACTTAACCCTGGGAGGCGACTCGGACATTTTTACAAAATTGGCGCTGATTGTGTATTTTCCCAGCTTTTCATCCTCCACTTCCTGGAAAGCCTTACGGATCTGCCACTGCTTATTTTCCATGGCCTCCTCCGGTGTCATGAGTTTCATGATAATCGGCACTCCGCCGCCTCTCCATTTGGATCTGGCCGACTTTTTGCTGTAATGCAGCGCCATTTTCACCAGTTCATCGCTTGTAAACTGGATTGTTTTTTCCTCGATGATCTTATGCAGGTGAATGGCCTGCTCCAGAATGTCGGGGATGCGGTCAGACGAATAACGCCAATCGTCTTCCTGTTCCCAGAGACCGAGAATTTTTAAGAGAGCACGAAAGTCATGGTCGCGGGGCGCGGCAATGGCCACAAAGCCGTCCTTGCATTTCCAGTGTCCATAAGGGTAAAGGATGAAATCAAGAACACCGATCCGCGGGCGCGCTTTTTCCCAGGTAAAACCGATGGTGGCCGGCATGCCGACCATGGAGGAATACGCGTCCATGCCGGCGACATCCACCATCTGCCCCTGGCCTGTATTTTGCCGGTGGATCAGTGCGACCGTGCCGCCGAGGGCTGCAGAAAGTCCGGAAATATACCAGCCCGCCCACATGCCGCCTCTGAGCGGCCAGTTCAGGGGTTCGGGTTCGTTGGGCGGCGCCCCCATTTGCGCGGGAAGTCCGGAACCAGCCTGTGACGTGATATCCGTATCCGGCATTTTCGCGGACTGCCTGGCCTTATCCGTATATTGGCCATAGGCAGAGAGCGCGATATAGATCAACCCCGGATTTTCGACACTCAATTGTCGGTAACCAATACCCCATCCGTCCATCTCGCCCGGAACGAAGCTCTCGATGACCACCGCCGCTTTCTTAGCCAGTCTTGCAAAAATTTTTCTGTCTTCCGGATTGTTTTTAATATCGAGCGTCATGTAGCGTTTGTTGCGTCCTTCGAACATGAATGGAATGCCCACGCCTTGGACTGTCACACCGAAGGGTGTGATCTGGCGGGCCGGATCACCGTCGGGCGGCTCAATTTTGATAACCTCCGCTCCAAACTCGGCAAGAAAGCAGGATATCGTCGAGCACTTCCGGTTTCCCTTCGGCATTCATCATTTCGGCGAGCATCTTCCCGCGGTCGCCGCCTTTGCCCCCGTGTCGGGTATAGACCTCTTCCTTGGCGCTCATCTTTTAACCTCTTTTCCGTAATTATAAATGGGGTCCTCGCTCAGGTTGTAATAAACTGGTGGTTTGAGCCCCGGCCGGTCATCAAATGTCCCGATAACTTTTTTCTTTTCCAGTTTCTTGATCTCATCTTCCGAGAGCCCCAGAAATTTTTTAAGTACAATCCGATTATGATAACCGAGGGGCCGGGCAAGCCACTTGGTGCGCGAGGGAGTACCCGAGAGTTGTGCAGACGGACCGGCAATCACCAGGTTGCCGTAAACATCATCCTTGAAAAGAACCACACTTCCCCGTTTACGCCGCCACTCTTCATAAGCGATCATATAATCATCCGCCACTTCCGCCGCAGGGAATCCTTTTTCATCAGCCAGTGTTAAAATTTCCGCGCAGGATTTTGACAAGACCCAGTCAACCGTCAGCGCGGTCAGTGCCCTGGCGTTTTCCGGCTTCAACCTTTCCAGCGTATTTGCAAAGCGCGGGTCTGATGCCAATGTTTCCTTTCCTATTGCAGCGGCAAAGTTTTTGAACTGTTCGGCAGTCGCGCAGGCCAAGGCCAGGAACTTGTTATCGGCTGTTTTAAAGATGGACGCCGGCATCATCGTCGGGTCTGTATTTCCCGTGCGCCCGATCGCTTCCTTCGTTACCGAATAATATGTATAATGATACAGCAAACGCATCAACCCTTCGGTTTGAGCCATATCAATATACTGCCCCTTGCCGGTTTTTTTCCTGTGATAGAGGGCCATTAATACAGCCAAGGCTCCGAAGTTGCCGGGCACGAAATCGCCGACGTAATCCGGCAGTTTATAATAAATGTCTGTGTCCGGATATCCATTGAGCGTCAGAACGCCGCTTGCACCCTGGGCCAGCAGATCCCAGCCAGGGAAATAGCGCATCGGACCAAACTGTCCATAAGTTGAACAGCTCAAAAAAACGATTTTGGGATTGATTTTTGATATTTTTTCATAACCGATGCCCCAGGCGTCCGCCGTGCCGGGTGCAAAATTTTCAATAACGACATCGGCATCTTCAGCCATTTTATAGATCAACTCTTTGGATTCTTTCAGCGCCAGGTTAACTGAAATAAAATATTTATTTTTGGTGATATTGTGCCAGATGGGATTGGAATGTTTCCAGTACTTCCCCCAGTAAGTGGCCGGTCGCCAGAGATCGCCGTAAAAAGGCAGTTCCAGTTTGATAACTTCCGCACCGTAGTCGGCCAGGAGTCTGGCTGCAATTGGTCCGAAGATAACATGGGAAAAATCCAGAACCCGGATGCCCTTAAGTGCTTCCGGTTTCTGACCTGCCTCTTCGGGATTGAAAAGTTTTGCCGTGTAGGAAAAATAATCTTCCATCGTCATCTCCCCAGATATGCCTTTTTCACCAGATTGTTCTTCATCAGATCTTTCCCGCTTCCCTCCAGAACGATTCTTCCTTCCTGAATAATGTAGCCTCTGTCGGCAAGCTGCAGCGCGCGCAGAGCGTTTTGCTCGGTGAGCAGGATGGTCAGGCCGGAAGCACGCAGTTTACCCAGTGTTTCGTAAACTTCGTCTACGATCAGCGGGGCTAAACCAATCGAGGGTTCATCGACCATTAAGAGATGAGGGTTGGCCATCAGCCCCCGGCCGATTTTCAGCATCTGCTGCTCACCGCCGGAAAGCAGCCGCGCCGACATATTGGACCTTTCTTTTAGAATTGGAAAAAGGCCGTAAACATATTCAAGCGTTTGTTTTCTCTTAGGCCACGACGTTTTGCGATAAGCGCCCAGCATCAAATTTTCCTTAACGGTCATAAAAGGAAAACTCTTCATTCCTTCCGGAACCTGTACAATGCCGCGATTGACAATTTTATGCGACGGCAAACCCTGGATGGCCTCGTCACG
>PHBN01000027.1 GCA_002840635.1 Deltaproteobacteria bacterium HGW-Deltaproteobacteria-1 | reverse complement strand
CATAGTAAGTCTTATCATCCTATTGTATATTTTTAGACTGCTGCAACTACTTATACTATATCCCAAATTAGAGCTCTATAGTTATTTTGAATATGATAGCAGGAAGAACCATCACTGGATAAATCCATCATCGATGTTTAATTTTCAGAAATGGTCACGCCTTGCATCATCCACCTCCAAACAAATGATTTTCAAAATTCTGGCTGTTGTGAATTACGATTTGAAAGGAACAATGCTAAAATCGTATTGAGTACAGCTAGTCCGCTGGATATTTCGTGCTTTGATTAATTTATACTCCTCCTGGTGGAATTTGTCTATAATAATCTATTGACTATTTCAAATGAATAATTCATGTATACATTTGAAATATAAATGGGGGCCGAAATGATAACTCAAAGAGAAGATACTGCAAGAACACGTAAAAGTCTTTTGGATGCAGCAGGTGAAATCTTCGCAGAAAAAGGCTACCGTGATGCGACCATTGCGGAAATCTGCGGGCGGGCCGGTACGAACATCGCGGCTGTCAATTATCACTTCGGCAATAAAGAAACCCTTTATGTCGAAGCCTGGCGATGTGCCTTTAATCAATCCCTGAAAGCACATCCGCCGGATGGTGGAGTGAGTGAAGATGCTCCGCCCGAAGACCGCCTACGAGCGCACGTGACGGCCACCGTGCGAAGGATGGCTGATAAAAACAACAAGGAATTCTGGTTTGTACAGAGAGAATTTGCCAATCCCACCGGACTGCTTGGAGAAGTCATGAGACAAGAAATTTATCCTCTTCAAAAAAGAATTCAGGGCCTGGTTCGTGAAATACTAGGGCCGCATGTTTCAGACGGAGATGTCCAGTTTTGTGAAACGAGCATCATCAGCCAATGCGTCAATCCCATGGTTGCGGGAAGGAAAACGAAAAGCCAAGCAACAGGCAAAGGCGGTCCGCCGCAAATCATGGATATTGCAGCTTATGCAGATCATGTCGTGAAATTCTCCCAGGCCGGGATGCAGGCAATTCGTGAGAATGCGGAGTTAAAAACCAGTTATGCGAAGCGCACTAAAGAGTCAAAGAGATAAAATGGGTGAATCAATGAAGTCCGCGCATAGAACAACATACATTCGATCTGCATCATCGCTGCTGGTCGCGCTATTGATAACAATCATTTCCGGATGCGTTTCAGTGGGCCCCGATTATGTCCGCCCCGACATAACCATATATAAGGACTGGCACACCAAGATCAAAATTGATCCGAGCAGTAAGGAGACAAATGCTCAGCTCCTGGCGGTGTGGTGGGGTGAGCTTGGCGATCCGAAGTTAACCGGTTTCATTGAGCACGCAGTGAAAGGCAATCTTGATCTGAAGAAGGCGCAGGCGCGAGTTCGTGAAGCGCGCGCGCGCCGTGGAGTGGCCAAAGCTGGTTATTTTCCGACGCTCAACGCGACGGGCAGCGCCAACCAAGGTAGAAGCATTGAGGACACTGGAAGCGGCGCAACCAGTGATCTTTATTCCGTCGGCTTTGATGCTTCCTGGGAACTGGATATTTTCGGCGGCGTTCGCCGCTCCGTAGAGGCGACACAGGCAAACCTTGAGGCCAGTGAGGAAGACCGACGCGATGTCCTCGTTTCGCTTTTAGCCGAAGTGGCCATCAACTATATTGATGTGCGAACGTATCAGGCCCGCCTTGCTGCTGCGGAGGCTAATCTAAAATCACAGGAAGAAACGCACCAACTCACCGTATGGCGCAATCAAGCGGGGTTGAGTGATGAATTGGCGGTTCAGCAGGCCCGCCTCAACCTTGAAAACACGCGTTCCAAGGTACCGGCTCTGCGCACCGGGCTTGAGGAAGCAATGAACCGGATTGCGGTGCTCCTAGGGGAGCAACCGGGCAATGTCCATGCGGAGCTTACGAATCGGGAAGCCATACCGCTTGGGTCCCTGAATGTTGCAGTGGTTGTGCCAGCCGATGTCATGAGGCGCCGGCCCGATGTGCGAAAGGCGGAGCGTAATCTGGCTTCGCAGACGGCAAAGGTTGGCGTGGCTACGGCGGATCTCTATCCGAAATTTAAAATGAGTGGTACCATCGGGCTTGATGCTCTTTCGATTGGTAATTTATTTTTATCAGGCAGCAGGAACTATAGTTTCGGCCCCAGCATCACGATACCGCTTTTCGCGGGAGGATCGATCCGCAAGAACATCGATGTGCAATCGGCCTTGCAGGAACAGTATCTGATCGCTTATGAAACCGCCGTACTCAATGCGCTGGAAGAAGTGGAAAACGCTCTTGTCGCCTACACTGAAGAACAATCCCGAAGGCAATGGCTTATCGATGCGGCGACAGCAGCAAAACTGGCTGCCCAGCTCGCAAAGATTAAATATGAATCAGGAATTACAGATTTCACATCTGTTCTGGACGCTGATCGTTCGCTTCTCTCAGCCGAAGATGATCTGGCTCAAAGCGAGGGAAAAGTGACCGCAAACCTGATACGTCTATACAAGGCCCTGGGTGGCGGATGGACATCAGCTGCGAAGGAAAATTAACACCAGAACTACTCTTTTAACAGGAAGTCAGCAAATGAAAGCACAATCAAATAAAGAAACGGATATTGCCAAGACTCTGGAAATTGACTCATCATCGGACAGCAGAAGGATTCCCAAACGATGGATTATCGCGGTGATTTTAGCAGTGGTCGTTGTCGTCATTGCGCTTATCTTCTGGAGAGGGTCAAATTCGACTGCCGCCGTGCAATACAAAACCGACGAAGTAAAACGCGGTAATCTAACGGTCATCGTCACGGCCACAGGCACGTTGCAGCCGACCAACAAAGTTGATGTGGGCAGTGAACTTTCCGGCATCATCAAAACGGTTGAAGCCGATTATAACGGCAAAGTGAAAGCCGGCCAAATCCTGGCAAGACTGGATACCTCGAAACTGGAAGCGCAGGTCACACAATCGAAAGCAGCCCTGGATTCGGCCAAATCGAAAGTCTTGCATACACAGGCCACGGTCAGTGAAACCAGAAGCAAACTGGCGCAATTCAAAAAAGTAAGAGAGTTGAGCAATAACAAGGTCCCGTCTCAATCCGAGATCGATGCGGCAGAAGCTGCCCTTGAGCGGGCGCTGGCGGATGAAGCCAGTGCCAAGGCTGCGGTTGCCCAGGCACAGGCTACTCTCGATGCCAATCAGACAGATCTGTCCAAGTCAGTCATTCGCTCACCGATTAACGGCATTGTCCTTGTGCGCAACATAGAGCCTGGTCAAACCGTCGCTGCGGCCTTTACCGCGCCCGTGCTGTTCACACTGGCCGAAGATTTGACCAAAATGGAGCTTCATGTCAATGTGGACGAGGCCGATATCGGTCATGTCCGGGAAAACCAGACGGCCACATTCACCGTTTCCGCCTTCGCGAATCGAACCTTCGACGCCAAAATTATTCAGGCTCGCTATGGTTCATCGACAACGTCGGGTGTTGTGACGTATGAAACCGTCTTGAAAGTAAACAATTCGGATTTGGCTCTCAGGCCGGGTATGACGGCGACGGCTGACATTATTGTCAAAAAAATCGAAAATGCTGTTTTGATCCCCAGTGCGGCATTGCGGTTTACCCCACCTGTCCAGCAAGAAAAGAAATCTTCCGGTGGTCTCGTTGGTTCCATACTCCCGCGTCCCCCCAGCTCCGGAAATAAACATATCGGGAACAATACAGGAAAAAAGCAGCAACAGGTTTGGAAGTTAAAGAACGGGCAACTCTTCGCCGTCTCCATCACCATCGGGTCGGCTAACGGCGGCAAGACTGAAGTGTTGGAGGGCGACATCCAGCCCGGCACAACGGTGGTAGTGGATACTGTCAGCGTGGTGAAGTGAGATGACCGCATCAAATCAAACCAACGCTGAACCGCTGATTGAGTTTCAGGGCATCACAAAAGTTTACGGCACGGGGCAAGCAGCGATGCATGCCCTGCGCGGCGTAGATTTAAGCATCAACAAGGGTGAGTTCATGGCTGTTATGGGACCCAGTGGTTCAGGGAAATCGACCTGTATGAACATCCTGGGCTGCCTCGATACATCATCGGCCGGATCGTATAAGTTCAAGAACATCGAAGTGAACAAGCTTAGCCGCAATCAACGGACGAGGCTGCGCCGGTTTTATTTGGGGTTTGTCTTTCAAGGCTATAATTTATTGAGCCGTACTACAGCACTGGAAAACGTGGAGCTACCCTTGATTTATCGCGGAGCACCGACACAGAAACGACACATCCAGGCTCTCCGGGCACTGGAAACCGTGGGGCTCAAAGGATGGGAATCCCACACGCCCGCAGAGCTTTCCGGGGGGCAGCAGCAGCGGGTCGCCATTGCCCGTGCCATTGTCATCGAGCCTGAAATATTGTTTGCCGATGAGCCGACGGGCAATCTCGATTCAGCCCGCAGCCATGAAATCATGGACTTGCTCACAGGATTGAATCGCGACCGTGGAGTGACCGTTGTCATGGTTACACATGAACCTGACATGGCAGCATATGCCAAGCGTGTTGTCCACTTTCTGGATGGCCTTGTGGCATCCGATAAGACAAACGGGAAGGATACTTTATGATTGGGAATACTCTTCTTCTGGCTTTGCGTGAAATCCGGCGCAATGTAATGCGTTCGATCCTGACAATTCTGGGCATTGTCATTGGCGTTGCCGCCGTGATTATCATGGTGACTATCGGTGGCGGAGCCACCGTTCAGGTCAAACAGCAGATTGCCAGTATGGGCAGCAACCTTCTGATGGTCACACCGGGAAAGCGGATGGGACCGGGTCAATCCAGTGGTAACATCCCCTTTAAACAATCCGATGCAGAGGCGATTGCCCGGGAAGTAGGTTCGCTGCAATCCGTATCACCGGTTTCATCCAAGTCCATCAAAGCCATCTTCGGCAACCAGAACTGGTCAACCCAGGTCACTGGAACCGACAACTCATATATAATGGCGACCAATCGATCGATCAAATCCGGTCGGCAATTTACGGACAGTGAGGCGCGTAGTGGCGCGGCGGTCTGTATCGTGGGCGAGACGGTGCTCAAGAAACTTTTCGGCGGACAGGACGCACTGGGAGAAAAGATTCGCCTGGAAAAGATTTCTTGCGAGATCATCGGCATCCTTATGGGAAAGGGACAAAGCAGCATGGGGACGGATCAGGATGATATTGTGGTTATCCCGCTTTTCACCTTTCAGCGCCGCTTTGCAGGAAATCAGGATGTCAGCATGATTCAGATCTCTGTACAGGATGGCGTTTCAACGGAAAAAGTCCGGAAGGATATTGAACAACTTCTGCGTGTACGCCGCCACATCTCGCCCAGCGACGATGACAACTTCAACGTGATGGACATGAAAGAGATTGCCTCCATGCTCACGGGCACCACACAAATGATGACAGCCCTGCTGTCCGCTGTAGCGGCGGTGAGTCTACTCGTCGGCGGGATCGGCATTATGAACATCATGTTAGTGTCGGTGACTGAGCGCACGCGAGAGATAGGCATCCGGCTCGCTATCGGTGCGTTCGAACATGAAGTATTGTTGCAGTTTCTAGTTGAGGCGGTAGTACTTTCTTCTTTTGGCGGGTTGATCGGCATTGTGATTGCGCTGGTCACATCGGTATGGATTGCTGGTATTTTGAGGGTTCCCTTCGTTTTCAATGCGAGCATTGTACTGGTGGCTTTTTTATTTTCCGCCGCGGTAGGCGTGATTTTCGGCTATTTTCCAGCACTCAAGGCCGCACGTCTTGACCCGATCGAAGCGCTGCGCCATGAATAATAAAACAATAAGGAAGCTTATGTGTAAAGAGAATACATAATGAGCATGTATTATTACTTCGGCAACTAAATATAGCAAATGATGTCATTTCGGACTTGATCCGGAATCCAGGAAACCTTCAACAGCATTAGATTCCCGCCTTCGTGCGAGGAATGACGAACGTGGTCATAAATTGTTGCCAGAGTAATAATGATTATCGATTGAAAAATAGTTTGATCATCACAATTACCGAATGCTCACTTTCAGGAAGAACCTTGCTAAAAAAATCCATCATTGATGTTTAATTTTCGGAAATGGTCACCATCCACTAGAAACAACCTGCTTGACCTTTATCCCATACAGTCATTCATCAACGGGCATGATCGATATGCGGGCATCAGCCACATAACAGCCCTGTCCGGTTCCCATGGCCATTATCGGGTTTAAGTCCATTTCCTGTATCTCGGGAATATCATCTATCAGGGCGGAGATCCTCAGCAGCAGTTCCTTGATGGCGGGAATATCCGACGGAGGAGCGCCTCTCCAGCCATCCAGGATTTTATGAGATCTAAAAGCATTGATCATGTTCTCCGCATCAGTGTCAGTCAATGGATGAATTCTAAAAGTAACGTCTTTAAAGAGCTCCGCGTAGACACCGCCTAATCCGAACATGATTAACGGACCGAAGTTTTTGTCCTGGGTCACACCAATGATGAGTTCCACACCGCCTGTAAGCATTTTTTGGACAGTGACGCCTTTCATTTCATTCACTCTGGATATTTTATCGAGGTTCTTACGGATCTGATTGTAGGCATCGATTACAGCATCCGCTGATTTTAAATTCAGAATGACGCCGCCTACATCGGTTTTGTGAGTTATTGTGGGTGAATAGAGCTTCACAGCCACCGGATAACCGATGAGGTTCGCTTTCTCTGCGGCTTCTTTGGCCGTCAGGGCGATTCTGGAGCCGGCGGAGCGGATACCGTAAATATCAAAAAGGTTAGCAATCTCATCCGAGTCCAGCCATACCTGTGCGGAACGGTTTCTATCCAGCGCTGCTTTAATTATGGCTTCAGCAGCCTTTTTATTAATCTCATCGAATTTTGGTATTTTACCTTTCGGCTGCCTCGTGTATTCATAGTATTCATATGCTTTGGCCAGGGAAAACGCGGTTGCCTCGGGAAAAGTGTATTCGGGAATATAACCTTCTTCCGGGGACCCGATTAGTTTGTATTTCGGGTCTGCACCCAGTAATGAAAGCATGACGGGAATACCCTTCTCACGGAATTCAGGCGCAACCTGCCGGATAGCCTGAATCATGGGTTCCAATAGTTCCGGGATTGGCCGGATATAAATCACAATCAGTGCATCGATATCTTCTTCCAGTAATAGTTTCATTGTTCTTGCATATTGGTCAGGCATAACCCCCGCTGTCGTGTCGATAGGATTCAGGTAGCTGGCTTTTGATGGCAGGAACGACTTTAACTCGTTTCTTGTCTTTTCCGACAATACCGGAAATTGAAAGCCTTTTGCAGACAGCGCGTCAGCAGCCATAATGCCCGCACCGCCTCCATTGGTCAGTACTACTACTTTGTTGCCTTTTGGAAGGGGTTGGTAATCCAGCAAAATGGCCGCATGAAAGAATTCCTCAAGGGTGTCGCATCGCAATATTCCGGCTTGCCTGAAGAGTGCATCACTGGCGATGTCATCCGACATCATCGCTCCTGTATGCGATGCCGCGGCGCGAGCCCCCACGGAAGAACGCCCGCTCTTTACGACAAGGACAGGTTTTTTGAGCGTGGTTTCACGGGCAATGCGCGCGAATCTGCGGGGTTCTTTAAAGGACTCAAGGTAAAGCAGGATAACATTGGTATTCTTATCTTCCGCCCAGTACTGTAAAAGCTCATTGTCGGACACATCCGCACGGTTACCGATGCTGAAGAAACTGGACAGTCCCATACCGATGTTTCTGCAATAGAGCAGGAGAGCCCCACCCAGAGCGCCGCTTTGCGACCCCAGCGCAATATTGCCAAAGCGCACGTTACCACCACCTGCAAATGATGCATTCATGCTGACATCGGGATCGTTGTTGATTATGCCGAGACAGTTGGGGCCGATAACACGCATGCCATAGGCCCGGGCTGCACTGATCAGCTTTTTTTCTCTTTCGATACCCTCCCCGCCCATTTCGGAAAATCCGGCCGTTATCACCACCAATCCCTTTACGCCCTTTCTCGCGCATTCTTCAACCAGCGGCTGCACCTTTTCGCTGGCGACAACCATTATCGCGAGATCGACATCGCCCGGCACATCCATAATGGAGGGATACGCTTTGATGTACGAAATATATTCTGCCCGTGGATTAATGGGGTAGATGACGCCTTTGTAGCCGTAGCCAATCAGGTTTTTGATAAACTCATTGCCGATGCCGGGCTTATTAGATGCTCCCAGTATGGCTATGGACTTTGGTCTCATAAATCTTGTGATGGAAGCGACGGAGGATATTTTCTCATGTTCTTCCTGTTTAATTTCTGCAGAAGGAGTTGGTACAAGACGGTAAGTTGCTCTCCATTTATCATTCTTCTCCGACTTACCGATAAGTTCAAGACCGCTTCTCTGCATCGTTTTGATTACTTCTGTGTTCTCGCGAAGAATCTCCACTTCGAAAAAATCAATACCGCGTTCCTTTGCTGCGTAAGCCAGCATCACAAACAGATGTGTCCCGATTCCCATTTTTTGATAGCTGTCTGCAACGGCAGCGAATGTTTCCGCTTTATTGGAATTATCTATCCTCTGATACCGCCCGACTCCGATGATCTTTTCATCCGCCCCCTCTCCATGGATAGCCACGATGGCAAACCGGTCATTGTAATCAACGGTTGCACTGCGGCGGGCATTTTCCAGTGTAAAGGTAGTGATTCCGGAAAAACGGAGATATTTGCTGCGACTGCTGAGACGATTCACAAAGTCCAACAGCTTTTCTTCGTCATCAACCCTGATGGCCCTCAAATTGATCATGGAACCGTCCTTCAGGGCGATGGCCTGCGTGTACTTCTCAAGATTCATATTATTTTTCATTTTTATTTTCCCGCTACTAAATGGTTTTGGACAAATCGGGCTGGAACCAAGAGGCAGTTTCAGAATTTATATAAACCTTTTACTCAATGATCTTAATGCACCAACAAATAAAACAGTCACAAATTGTCACAATTACCATGAAAATCAAAAAGAGGCTGCCGTTAATGGCTAACCTCTTGATTTTAATGGTCGGGGCGAGTGGATTTGAACCACCGGCCCTCTGAACCCCATTCAGATACGCTACCAGACTGCGCCACGCCCCGACTTGCCTGTCTTGAAAGTGTTGAGGTCATTACCATCATCGCTAAATCGTGTCAAGAACAAACAAAATCAACCGCAATCCTGTATGAATTTTTTACTTGAATTTTTTTTATCATTAAAGTATCATAAAGCCATGATTCATAAAACGAAAAACAATTATTCCAAAATAATTCATTTTGGGCAGGTTGTTTTATTGGTTTTTATTGCCCTGCTTTTGATACCTGCTATTCCCTCCCACGCGGATATTTTCAAGTATGTGGATGAAGACGGCGTGATTCATCTGACAAACGTTCCATCCAATCCCAAAGCTAAATATGTATTGATCATGAAGGAAAAAAGGATTCTTTTCTCTCGGAAAATCAATGTCAATTCAGCAGCATACGACAAAATTATCAGAAGAGCCGCCGGCAAGTTTAACCTTGACATTGCCCTTATCAAAGCCGTCATCAAGGCGGAATCAAATTTTAACCATCAGGCCATTTCCCCCGCGGGTGCCAAGGGCCTTATGCAACTTATGCCCCAGACCGCTTCCGCGCTGAGCGTTGATGATGTTTTTCACCCCGGTGAAAATATTTTTGGAGGCGCCCGATATCTGCGTTATCTGCTTAATCTGTACAGGGGCAACCTGACGCTTGCCCTTGCCGCTTATAATGCCGGCGAAGGTGCCGTGGCAAAATACAATTACACCATTCCGCCTTACCGCGAAACACAGAATTATGTCAGGCGCGTTCTTGCGTTTTATGAGTCGTATAGCAGCAAATCATAAACCCTGTCTAGTTGCCTTGTCGATATAAAGGTATCGTTTGAGTTTAGCCAGTTTTTTCTCCTTGATCCCCTTGATTTCCATCAGTTGGTTCAGTGTTTCAAAACGTCCTGCCTGGCTTCGGTACGCCACGATATGCGCGGCCAGTTTTTCCCCTATTCCGGGAATCAGAATCAATTCTTCCTTTCCGGCCAGATTTACATCAACAGGCAATCCGAGAGATAATCTTTTGGCGGCATCCATTCTGCCCACGGAAAGGGTTGGATGATTGTTTTTGGGATCAAGACTCACTTTCATGGCATTTTGCAGTTTGAAATCCTGCTTGAGAACCCTGTTGGAATCAAGACTGGCTAGCAGCTGCCTTGCCGTAGTTCCCGGACGGACAAAAAATAAACCGGACCTGCCTTCTTTATCCATGATTTCTATTGCAAGATTGTCAGAACCGGACAGGGAGAAAACCGGATAGTCAGAATCAATCCGGTCTGTGTAAAAAAAGATGAAGCACTGTGATGGCCAGTTCCGTGTACTTTCTCTGGATGACGCAGGATATTTTAATTTCCGACGTACTGATCATCATAATATTAATGCCTTCATCTGCCATGGTTTTGAACATTTTCGCAGCAACGCCTGAATGGCTGACCATCCCGACTCCAATGATCGAAACTTTGGCAACGTCGTCATCGACTTCCACTTTCTGGGCACCGATATCTTTCGCCGTTGCTTCAACGCATTTCTGAGCTTCTTTCATGTCCTTTTTCGAAACCGTGAAGGTCAGATCCGTAAAACCCTGCGAACTGGCGTTTTGAATGATCATGTCAACACTGATATTGCGCTCCGATAAAGGCGTAAACAGGCTTGCGGCGATTCCCGGTTTATCCGGTATATGAACAACTGTAATCTTTGCCTGATCGCGGTCATAGGTAATTCCTGATAGTATTTCTCTTTCCATCTCTTTATCCTCCTTGGTGACAAGCGTTCCGCCTGCGTCGGTGAAACTGGATTTTACATAAACCGGAACGTCGTATTTTTTTGCCATTTCCACAGAACGCGGCTGTAAAACTTTCGCGCCTGTCATCGCCATTTCCAGCATTTCGTCGTAGGATATTTTATCCAGTCTTCTGGCTTTGGCGCAGACATTGGGATCTGTTGTATAAACGCCGTCAACATCCGTGTATATGTCGCACCGTTCGGCATGAAGCGCTGCCGCCAGGGCCACTGCACTGGTATCGGAGCCGCCGCGGCCCAGGGTAGTTATGTTGTTCTCTTCATCCACTCCCTGAAATCCGGCAACGACAACAATCGATCCTTTCTTCAGTTCCTGCTCGATGGCAAGGGTATCGATCATGGATATCCTTGCTTTCTTATAAGCCGTATCCGTCAATATTTTGACCTGAAATCCCAGAAAGGATCGTGCCCGGTACCCCATTGAATTCAGAACGATGGAAAGGAGGGTGATCGTCACCTGCTCGCCCGTTGATATGAGCGAATCATACTCTCTTTCGTCGGGTGACTCAGCAGCGCTGTGAGCCAGATCAATCAATCTGTTTGTTTCCCCGGCCATGGCAGAGAGCACCACAATGACATCATGACCGGCATTCTTCTCGCGGATTGCCCTGGTTGCTACATTCCTGATCTTTTCAACGTTTGCTACTGACGTTCCACCGAATTTCTGTACCACCAACCCCATTGTCTAATCCTCCCTTGAGATATCCTTAACCAGTTCAAGAACTCTTTTTCCTGGTCCGCTGAACCCTATGATTCTCCTGTTTTCATCCACATACCCGAAACAGATCGATACCGTATCGTCAGGCATAACCTCTGCAATTTTCTCAGCCCATTCTATCACGACCACGCCTTTCCCCGATATGTATTCCTCATAGCCCAGATCATCCAGTTCTGCTGAATGATTCAATCGATAAAGATCGAAATGGTAGAGCCGGCATCGTCCGGGGTACTCGTTAATCAACGTAAAGGTCGGACTGGTAATCGCATACTCTTCTCCGACACCGAGACCACGCGCCAATCCTCCCGTAAAGCAGGTCTTCCCTGCGCCCAGCTCGCCTGTTAACGCAAACACATCCCCTTCCCCCGCTTTTTGGCCGACAGCAAAACCGATGGAGAAGGTATGCTTCGCGCTTCTGGATTCAAATTCAACAAGAACATGGTTTTCATTCATTGGATGTTCTGTAATTTATCATGAAAAAATTATTTTTCCAGTAAAACCAGTGCGGATGCATATTTTTTTGTATGGGTTATGCTCAGATAAGCTGTCTGGATTCCAGCCTGCTGAAAGAAATCCTTCGCGCCGCCATAAAGCTTTAGCGTCGGCTTGCCGCTTTGCCCGTTGACCACTTCAATTTCCCGCAGCTTTACTCCCCTGCCCAGGCCGATGCCGATCGCTTTGAGGAATGCCTCTTTTACGGCAAACCTCGCTCCGTAATGAATATGCGCCTGCGCGTGTCTCGAGCAGTATTCAATTTCCCTGTCGGAAAAAACACGGCATAAAAACTTTTCGTCCCATTTTTGAATGATTTTCTCTATCCGGTCATTTTCCACCAGATCAATTCCGACACCGTATATCATCATCCCCTCTATGCATGAACGATCGCATCCGCCATTGCTGCCACTTTCTTCATTACAGCCACATCATGAACTCTTACAATATGACAGCCGTTCATGATGGATAAGGCGACCGTCGCGGCTGTTCCTTCCATTCTTTCCGAAGGGTTTCCACCTGTCACTTTTCCGATAAAAGCCTTGCGGGATGTCCCAATCATAACGGGCAGACCCAATGCTTTCAACTCTTCCAATTTATTTATAATTTTACAATTATCTTGATAGGTTTTGCCAAAGCCGATCCCCGGATCTATCACAATTCTGTCCCTTTCTATGCCCGCCGCCAGTGTCCTGGTGCAGCGGTTTTTCAGATAACCGGAAATTTCTTCCATTAAATTGTCGTAGGCAAGGTCACCGGTCTGCATGTTCGCGGGTTTTCCCCTCATGTGCATGAGTACCACCGCTGCACCGGCTTTCCGGACAACAGAGGCCATTTTTTTATCGCCTGTCAGCGCGCTGATGTCATTGATCATTTCGGCGCCGGCTTCCAGCGCTTTTTGCGCGACCGGCGATTTTGTCGTATCCACGGATATGGGAATCTTCAGCTTTCCTGACAAAAATTCAACTACAGGAACCACCCTGGCTATTTCCTGGCGCGTGGTGACGGATGCCGCTCCGGGCCTGGATGATTCTCCGCCGACATCGATGATGTCTGCACCTTCCTGGGCCATTTGCAACCCTCTCTCAACGGCTTTTTGGTGATCAAAATAACATCTGCCGTCGGAAAACGAATCCGGCGTGACATTTAAAATGCCCATAATCAGGGTTCTTTCACCGAGGACAATCTCCCGCTTCGATGTTTTCAGAACATGGCGTTTCCGTTCAGCATTGTCCAGAAGACCCAGAAGATCCAGGGCAATCCCGCTCAATCCGAATGGCTGTTTTTCGATTTTTGCAGCAAGAGCACGAAGCTGCTTGACGGTTCCCATGATCAGAACATCCGTCTGGTCAATGGAACAGGCTACACTGCCCCTGGCAACCGCCGCATCAGCGCCCAGTGAGAGCATTTCCTGTTTGAGGATATTGGCCACCCTGCAGGATTGTCCGGCAAGAAGGATGTTCACATGACGTGTTTTAGTCTCCATCGCGCGGATGCCATAGGGGTCAACGCCTATTTTCTGAAGAATTTCAATTGCTTCATCAGAATTTTTTATCTTAACCGATTTCAAATTTTGCACCGTATTCAAGGGGGAATCCGCAATGTGTGGATAATGAATGAATAATCCTTGTCTTATTCCAAATGACCGGCAAGAAGACGCTCGCGTCTGCCATTGGCCGACCAACCGGTTCAGAGCGGCTGGACAGAAATCAACTATTCGTTTGGCACCGCATGGCTTTCCGGCAAGGCGCTGCCAATGATTGCATCGATTTCGTTGCTGTTCAGAACCTCCTTTTCCAGCAGTTCCTTGGACAGACTGTGCAGAATGTCTATATGTTTTTGCAGAAGGGATTTGGCCCTGTCGTAGTTGCGTTGAACGATGGATACAACTTCCTCATCGATCTTCCTGGCCGTGTCTTCGCTGTAATCCTTATGCGTTGCAAATTCGCGCCCAAGAAAGATTTGTTCTTCTTTCTTTCCGTAACTGAGCGGCCCCATTTTTTCACTCATGCCCCATTCACAAACCATTTTCCGGGCAAGATTGGTGGCTCGTTCAATATCGTTGCCTGCGCCGGTGGTAAAATCATTCAGAACCAGTTCCTCTGCTGCACGTCCGCCCAGCAGGACGGCGATATTCCCCTCCAGGTATTTACTGGGATAGGTATGTTTCTCATCGATCGGCAGCTGCTGGGTTAAGCCCAGGGCTCTGCCGCGGGGGATAATCGTCACTTTGTGGATAGGATCGGTTCCGGGAATCATACGCGCAATCAGGGTATGGCCAGCTTCATGATAAGCCGTATTGCGTTTTTCCAGGTCGCTGATGACCATGCTTCTTCTTTCCGTACCCATTAAAATCTTGTCCTTGGCAAATTCGAAATCAGCCATATTGACTTTTTCTTTGTTCAAACGGGCTGCGTTCAATGCTCCTTCATTGACCAGATTCTCTATATCGGCCCCTGATGCACCGGGCGTTCCCCGGGATAAAACCGCATAATCAACATCATCTGCCACAGGGAGCTTTCTTGCATGCACTTCAAATATTTTCTCCCTGCCTTTCACATCCGGCAGTGGAACAACGACCTGTCGGTCAAAACGTCCCGGCCGCAAAAGCGCGGGATCCAAAACATCGGGACGGTTGGTCGCCGAAACCAGAATCACACCTTCGTTGGACTCAAAGCCATCCATTTCCACCAGAAGCTGGTTAAGGGTCTGTTCCCTTTCGTCATGGCCGCCTCCCAAACCCGCACCCCTGTGTCGTCCCACGGCATCAATTTCATCGATAAAAATAATGCAGGGAGCGTTTTTCTTGGCCTGATAGAAAGTCGATCACTTCTTCAAGCTCAGCCTTGGCCTCATTGATTCCCGCCACATCGGCAAATGTAACTTTTTTGGATTTATCGGTGATCAGGCGTGCCCTGCTTTTGCCGAAAGACATGGCTTTTCCTCCGCCCGACTGCATCTGCCGCATAAAAAAGATCCACACGCCGATCAGCAGAAGCATGGGAAACCAGGAAATAAAGATCATGTACCATGGATTTTCCTCGGTCGGCTTGGCCGTAATCTTCACATTTTTCGCCCTGAACATGGCTACCAGCCCGTCGTCTTTAGGGGCGTAGGTTCTGAACGTGTTTCCATTCACCAGTTTGCCGGTAACCGCATCCCCCTGGATCGTAACTTCCGTGATCTCGCCACTGCTCAGATGGGTTAACATATCTGTGTAATTAATATCTTTTGAGCTCGGCTTCTGCTGATTAAACAGCTGCCAGACCAGTAAAAAAACCAGAAGCACTGTCAGGACAAGTGCAGTATTTTTTTGAAACTGATTCAATATCTTTCTCCTTAAAATTAATTGTATTTGTAATCTTTATAATACTATCCAATTTAACTCAAATATTTTCTTGGACTTTTATCCATCCTCAAAGGGGCCGGATTTCCAGGATTAAAACATTTTTTGTATCATGTGTTACTTTAACTCTTTCACTTATGTGCATATTTTCAATCCAGATTATAGAATTCTTGTCCGCAATAAGTGCAATGCTATCCCTTTCCCCTCCCGGCACTTTCCGGTCAATAAAAAGCTTCTTGATTTTCTGCGATCCATTTGTTCCCAACGGCTCAAACCAGTCACCTTTTCTTCGGTTCCTGATCAGCAGGGGCACTCTGATTTTATCCTCGTCAAAGTAAACTCTGCCAACACAGTTGAAATCAACTTCTTTTGGTTCGCCTCTCCTTGCGGATAATATAATCTTCCTTTCTTTTAAATCAACTATTCCCGGAATCATCAACGGATATTCGTAATCAGCAGTTCTTTCCTGAATTTTGGGGTGAAGAACAACACGGTCATACTCTTTTTGTGCTCTGAGGCGATGCGGCAATGTAATGATTTTCCCGGACGGACTGTTTATCACCAGGTCGACGACTGCTTGAATATGGGCCGATGAAAAGCCCCTGCCTTCCGGCGAAAGACCCTCAAGAAGAGCTTTGACAAGGCGGAAACCCAGAGCTTCATGGAGTGATTTAAAATATTCGGCGGAAAAAGACACCTCGTTCTGCTCATGTTGAATCCGGGGCGATGTCAGAATCGAGTCCACATGCATGCTGATCCAGTCATCATCGCGGCGGACAATTTCGGCCATTCGCACCAGGTTCTGTTCAATCCGGGGATTGTATTTTTTTTGCAGCAGGGGGATCAGCTCCCCGCGCATGCGGTTACGCAAATACACATGGTTGCTGTTGGTACTGTCTTCGCGAAAGTCAAAGCCGGTTTCTTTGAGCGTGGCAATAATTTCCTGCCGCGTCACGCCTATCAGGGGACGGATATATTTACAGTCCCGCATCGGCAGAAATCCCTTAAGTCCATCAAGGCCGCTGCCTCGCAAGATATTCAGCAGAACGGTCTCCGCCTGATCCTGCATGTGATGTCCCAGCGCTATTTTGTCCGCCCCACGATCCGCGGCGACCGTGTCCAGAAAACGATATCTTTCGCGTCGGAAATAGTCCTCCGGTGACACGCCCCTGGGAATGGACGGATCGGGCATCCTCTGAGTAAAAAAATCCACACCTAATTTCTGTGCCAGAGAGCGGCAAAAAACTTCATCCTCGTCGGATTGCCCCTGACGCAATCCATGATTGAAATGAGCGGCAACCAGTTTTAAACCATACTCATCGGAAAGCCGTACAAGGCACAACAAAAGCGCACAGGAATCGGCCCCTCCGGACAAGGCGACCACAACGGTGTCACCTTTCTCCAACAGATGATGTTTTTTTATGGTGTGCTCTATTTTTTTAATCATGATCATTGAAACAGCGTGTTGATTTCCAGGAGACTCTCGCAATAAAAATCAGCTTCCATCTTCATGAGCGCATTCCTGTCACCCAATCCGTTCAAATAAGCGCAGGAAATAATCCCGGCGTTTTTAGCCACGGCAACATCATTGATTCCGTCTCCGACGATCACAGCCTTTTGCGGCGCCACATTGTACTTTTCCAGAATTTGATCAACTACGCGACGGTCCGGCTTCTGAAACGGTGTGGAATCCGCTCCCACGATTTCCATAAAATAACGGTCAATGTGAAGACTGCCTGCGATGGCCACGGTCAAATGATGACGCTTGTTGGTAAGAATAACTTTCATTTTGTGCTGAAAATATTTCAATACATCTTCAATATCAGGATATAGAACCGTGTTATCCATCATGTGCTTTTCATAATGGCGGCTGAAAATAGTCATGGCCTCTTCCAATCGTCCGCTGTTATGTTCCCCAATGGCCCGTTCAATTAATTTTTGAACGCCATCACCTACAAAGCTGATAATTTGTTCAGACGGACGGGGATCCAGCCGCATGGACGTCAGTGTGTAATTGATGGAATTTACAATATCCGCAGCTGTATCGGCAATCGTCCCATCAAAATCGAATATCATCAAATCCACTTTTTTCATATACGCTCCTGCCTGTTGTATAGCCGAGAGATTGACCAAAAACAAGGTCCTTTATCCAGCCTCAAAAAAACAGACCTGAAAGATTTTTTATTGACAAAAACTGAAACAATGTTTAGAAGCAGCCTTCTTCAAATTTTTACTAAAAAAATTAACTTTTGGTTGTGGCAACTGTGCCGGATGCCGAACGCTGTGTTACGCGTGGCGGTGTGTATTTATTGGTGAGCTTTAGGAACAATGGGCACAGGTTATGCTTTCGGCTGGTTCTATTAGGAGGAAACAAATTGATGCATGTCATTGATGAATTTACCATAAATAAAATTCATAGGAAAAGAGGAGAGGTTGAGATTGAATCCTGCCTGTATCACCAAGGTAGAAACACAGGTGTGATATTATTGGGTGTATCTCTGGAAGCGCAATTTAAATTTAAAGATAAATATATATTGTTTTTAACAGAAGATTGTCCATTTGAAGAATGTTTGTTTATTTATCTCCTCGATCAAGCCCTTAACGTATTGGACAGAGCAGAAATTTCCGTCCAATTCACGCCGGGAATCCTTGGTGATTTGAAAATTGAAAACGAGCATGAAATTAGTTTTACCTTTTTTTCAAATGACGAGAAGTGGACCCTGTCCATACTGCCAGCACCGAAAAGAGTCTTGACCCACGGGCTGAAGGTTCCCGTGAAGAGACCATTTTCTTTGTTTCGGAAAAGATATTTCGAGTTAAGATTTGAAGAACGAATTAAACGACTGCCGTGAGACGGTTCTTTTCAGGCAAACAATAAAAACGGTTAATTAATGAGGGGGAAACATGAACATTTTTGACATAGGATCGAAAGCAAGTTTCCTGTTTGAAGTTCAGGGAACATCCTTAAGTATGTCTGTCCTTAGTTTTAAATCACAGGAACGAATATCATCACCATATTTAGTGGAGGTATCGTTAGCCAGTTCTTCCGAAATCACATTTGATAATATTATGCAAAAAGAAGCCTTGTTAACCTTGATCGGACTGGAATCCGACCGTTACATTCACGGCATCGTCAGAAAATTCGAACATATAGGGATTAGCGGTGTGGGAGCAGATAAAGGAAAATACCTCTACCGTGCCGAGATTGTCCCCTTTACCCAACTGTTGTCTTTGGAACAGGATTGCAGGATCTTCCAGAACAAAAACGGCCAGGACATTGTCGCGGACATCTTCAAAGACAGCGGCGTTCCATCCGACCGCTACGAATTCCGTTTGAAGAACAAAGAACACAAACGAAGATTCTGCGTCCAGTACCGGGAAACCGATCTGGACTTTATCAACCGTATTTTACAGGAAGAAGGCATTTATTACTTCTATGAGCACAGCAAGGACAAACACCTGATGGTCTTTACGGACGATACTACTCGCCATAAATCTATTGCGGGTAATTCAAAAATTACTTTCAAACCCCCGAGCGGTCGTGTTCCCGAAACAGAAGTTATCAACAATATTGAATTTTCTCAAAGACTGCGCCCTGGAACCTATTCGCAAACCAATTATAATTTTAAACATGTCTCCACACCTTTGGATATGAAAGATAAAAGCAAGGAAGAGAATATCCAGAAGTATGAAATATACGATTATCCTGGCCAATACGGGGATCAGGATAAAGGGAAAATACTCACCAGGATCAACCGGGAAGCATACAACGCCTTGCAGGAACAGGCCATCGGAGAAAGTAACTGTCCAAGACTGCTTCCCGGCCATACGTTTTCACTGGACGGTTATGATTTGGAGAGCTTTGACAAGGAGTATTTTCTGATCGAAGTAACAGCTGCAGGCGGACAAGCCCAGGCCTTGGAAGAAGTTTCCGGCAGTGGAGAGACGAGCTACTGTAATAACTTTGTCGCTGTTCCTTCTTCCATAAGTTATCGACCTAAAAAAAGCATCGAGAAACCTTACGTCAAAGGTATTCAGACCGCTACCGTCGTCGGTCCAGAAAACGAGGAGATCTATGTTGACGAATACGGACGGGTAAAAGTCCAGTTTCATTGGGATAGGAAGGGAAAGAAAGACGAACAGAGCTCCTGCTGGCTGAGATGCGGGCAGACTTGGGGAGGCGCGGGATGGGGAGCCATGTTTATTCCCCGGATCGGCGACGAAGTGATTGTAAGCTTCCTGGAAGGCGACCCGGACTGGCCGATGATCACCGGCAGCTTGTATAATGGAGCCAACCCTCCCCTGTATGATTTACCCAATAACAAGACCCGCAGCACCATCAAGACCAAAAGCTATCCCAAATCCAACGGGTATAACGAACTCAGATTTGAAGACAAGGCCGGAAGCGAAGAAGTTTACCTTCAGGGAGAAAAGGACTGGAACATCCTCATCAAGAACGACAAGGGCCAGACCGTCGGGCATGATGAAACACTGACCGTGGCCAACAACCGCGTTAAAACGGTGGGTGTCAATCAAACAGTCAGTATAGGCGCCAATCACACGGAGACTATCGGAGCCAACAAGACCGAAACAGTTTCTATCAACAAGGCGGAAACCATCGGCATCGCCAAGGAGCTGACCGTAGGCGGGTTGTATCAGGTATCAGTCGGAGCGGCAATGAATGAGACGGTTATTGCCGCAAAAACCGAAGAGGTCGGCCTGACTAAAGCCGTATTTGTCGGCGTTCATATGACAGAAAAGATTCTGGGCAATCGATCCATCTCAGTTGACAAGGACATGTCCACAAGCGTCAAGCAAAACAGTACGCTGAAGGCGAAGACCATCACGCTTGAGGCGGATGATGAAATCATCTTCAAGACCGGTGATTCAATCATCTCCATGAAGTCAAGCGGCGAAATTGTCATCAATGGCGCGACCATCACCGAAAACGCTTCCGGTGAAATCGTCATCAAGGGATCCAAGACAGCGATCAACTGATATGCAGACACCACAAAAAAAGACATCGTCTATACCGGAGCGGATCGTTATCACGGGGATCGGCCTGATGACACCAGTCGGCGCATCCTGCTGGGACACGGTAAGTTCCATTCTGGAAGGGCGTTCCGCTTACCGGTCGCACGAAACGGTCCGGGTTTTGGACAATCCCGTTGCGCCCCGCTTGCGAGGCGCAACCATCAGCAGGATGAGTGATGACCGAATTCCGCGCGAGCTTTCCGGCGCATCCAGGATGGAGGCTCTTTTAGTTCAGCCGATACAGGAATGTCTTCAGGCTTTACCGGAGATGCTTCATGGATACGTCGATTGGAAAATCGTTTTGCCCCAAACCGTCGATCCAGATGGTAAAATGCTTTCGTCGCTTGCAAGAAAGGTTTGCCGGATCCAGCATTCTTCCGGTCAAATATGTGTATCGCCGAATCCGCGAAGCGAATTTATCAACCGGATTGCCCATGCTGGCAAAGCGCTTTTGACAAAGCGGATTGAAGGCGTAATCGTGGCCTGCGCCGATTCGTTATGTGATACCACACGACTCAAAGAACTGATGCTAGACGGGCGTCTGAAGGCCCCCGACAACCCATACGGGATCATGGCGGGAGAAGCAGGAGGCGCCGTTTTGCTGGAACGAGAAACGTCCGCCCGCCTTCGCAAAGCGCCGATTCTGGCGGCAATAACCGCCTGGGGATGCGCTGTCGAGCCTAATGCGTGGCCAGACGACAAACCATCCAAAGCATTGGGGTTGACTAGTGCCTTTCATCAGGCATTTTCAAAGCTCGATGATCAAGGCGCCAGCGTGTTTTGTGTGATCACCGATGAAAACGGCGAGCGTGCGCGCGCCCTGGAATGGGCGCTGACTGCCGGGCGCATTTTCCCTGATTCTCAAGAGGAGAGACCCCTCCGGCATCCGGCGCTTTTGACGGGAGACGCGGGTGGCGCCATGAGCGCGGTTGTCCTGGCAGACGCCCTTGTGCGTCTGATGATGAGCACGCCGCCTGCGGGCAGGGTCACGCTTGCCGTCTCCGACGATGAGGGCGGACGTCAGGTGCTGTGCCTTGAATCAGTTGAACAGCCTGAAAATGAACGATCCTTTAGAACCATCCGTTCAGGATTGGGCGGAGAAGAAAAACCACAGGAGAAAAAGTAAAAAATGGGAGCAACCGTCACCGCAAACAATCAGACCGTCGTGCACAAGGACAGCGGCGGCACTGTCGTAACATCACCGGATGTGTGCCAAACCAAAATTGGCATTGCTGTTGTGCCAATCCCCTATGTCAATACCGCGAAATCATCCGACATGGCGAAGGGCAGCTCCACCGTCACCATGGATGGCAATCCTGTCATGCTCTCGACAAGCGTTTTCAGCACCAGCAGAGGCGACGAACCGGGGACAATCGGCGGCGTTGCATCCGGAGTAAACCAGGGCAAGGCCAGGTTCGTTACCACCTCAAGCGATGTCATCGTCAACGGAAAACCGGTCGGACGACGCGTGGACCTGATGATCAGCAACCTCTCCGCTTCCGGCAACACACCACCCTCAGCACTGCAGCAATCGAATGTCGCCGCAGAAGCTAAAGACAATGACGGCTATGTCCTGTCAGCCATTCTGGATTTCAAGCATCCGAATTCGGTTACCGAGGATTCCGATCCCGCGCACCTGAACTTGCCCTACACCGTGTCTGGACCTGAAACATTTCAATACAGTGATAAAGATCTCTACCAGTTCGTGCAGCGGAAGATGGCGCAACCCGGAACTTATTCATTCAAGATTGAAGATTTTAAGCTTGAGGACAGACCGATAACGCAGGAGGTAAAGTACAAACAGCCGGTGTAGTTTTTCGGTCAATGCGGACTGGCTGAATCCGGGGAAGGCAGGTTTTACAAAAGACTCATATACTGTGTCGTGTATCGACTCTCGCACGCTCACATATACATGAAATATGCTCCGCTGATTGATTCTTGCAACGCCTTGTCTCTGAGTCTTGGCTTGCCCTTTAGGGTACGAGTGCGCTCGTGCCACCTCGTATGACCATTCGGTCATTAGGTAGTTAGGTTATTTGAACAGTCTGCAAAAACAGGCATGACGATATGGAGGACACATGACACAAATAATAAGACAGATGCTACTGGCCGCGCTGATTGGCGTGATTCTGTGCGGCGCCAGTGACGCAGCCACGAAAAAAAACGGCAAAGCAACACCAACAACTACGAAAGGAGCTCAACAGAAGATGAAGACCTACTACATGGGCAGATTTGCCCTTGACCTGCCGGAAGAGTTCAAGCTGGAGATTCAAAGCCAGAAGGTTCGATATGCAGAGATATCCGATTTCAAGTGGAGAGATAGAGCCCGGGATAAGGAACGGGAAATGCTCTGGTCGCAAAAGATTGCCGAAATTAAAAAGTTGAAACTGCCTAAAGGTAAAAATCAAATCATCATAGAGGAAGTAAGTTTCACCAATTTGGGGAAATGGGCTAAAGGAGTTTTATACTTCGGCAATTACATTTCGCCTAGAACTCAATATTGGACAGTACTTATTGATTATGGCAGCACCGGTATTTGGCTTCAGATTGATGGCATTAAAAAAGATCAAATGGCTAAACATTTTATCCATCTCCTTTCCCATTACCGTTATGGTTTCAGTGAACTGACGAAGGATTCTTTTTGCCTGAACTACGGCAGAATCGATCTTCCCTATATGGAACAGGAAAGCACCTATGCCCGTTTTGCCGGTCCTATGGGAATGAAACTGGAAATAGAGATGAACGAAACCCATCAAGTTGAAGAAGCGGGATTGCTGGATAGTTTTGCAGCCTCTCTGGCCACGAATTTTGCTCCCGGCGTTGATGTTGATAAAATAAGAACAGGCAAACGGAAAGTGGCCGATCTTCCAGGAGAAGAAATCATTGCGCGAGGGACCGATAAGATGGGTACCGATCTGTTCTTTGCGTGGGATTATCAAGGCAAGGAGGATTCAGGGGAATATCCTGCAACACAAATCACAATTGAAGAGTCTGAGGACGAACATCTCGAAGAAAAGATCAAGATATGGGATGCAGCGCTTGATTCATTCCGCCCAGCCTACAAACGCTGAGAGAGGATAATGACCAGAGGGAAAATATCATGTCCAATG
>PHBN01000319.1 GCA_002840635.1 Deltaproteobacteria bacterium HGW-Deltaproteobacteria-1 | reverse complement strand
CGTAAACCGGAATTATAACGCGTTTCATCTGGTCGGGGACGCATCCGGCCCGGTATTTCTGTTCGGGCAGGGTGCGGGCATGATGCCGACAGCAAGCGCGGTTTTCAGCGACATTCTTGACAGCGCACGCAACGTCATTAAAGGTATTTCCGGGCGAGTGCCTCTGAGATCCATTACCGAAACCGGCATGAAAGACATTAACCTGATACCGATGGACAATATCGAGACGAAGTATTATTTTCGTTTTTCCGTCCTGGACCGCCCGGGTGTCTTGTCAAAAATATCCGGAATTCTCGGAGAAAACAATATAAGCTTGGCATCTGTCATCCAGAAGGCCAGACAGGAAGCCGGACCCGTACCGATTGTCATGACGACATACAAGGCGAAAGAAAAGGATGTGCGTCAGGCGCTAAAGAAAATTGACAGGCTTGACATTGTCAGGGCTAAAACCATGCTGATTCGTATTGAAGATGAGTTAAGCTAGAATAAGATTACTGGAACATAACATGAAATATATCGTATTATTGGGAGATGGAATGGCGGATTACCCGAGCCGGATGCTTGGCGGAAAAACACCGCTTGAATGCGCCTTGACTCCCTTTCTGGATCAAATCGCCGGCCAGGGGACTCTGGGCCTTGTGGATACCGTTCCCAAGGGATATACTCCAGGGTCCGATGTGGCCAATCTCAGCGTACTGGGATACAATCCCGCAGAAACTTACACGGGCCGCGGTCCGCTGGAGGCCGCAAGCATGGGAATCAACCTGGAGCCCGATGATATCGCTTACCGCTGCAATCTCGTAACCATCGGGAGCCAGGATACGGATGAAGCCTTCATGGATGATTTTACAGCCGGGCATATTTCTTCCGTGGAAGCCAGGGAAATCATCCAGTCTATCGACAAGAATATCGGCTCATCACAGGTGCAGTTTTTCCCGGGTGTGGGTTACCGTCATTTAATGGTCTGGAGAAATGCAGCCGGATCTCCGGAGACTACCCCGCCACATGATATTCCGGGAAAACCTATCCTTCCATATCTTCCTTCCGGTGACTTTTCCGCTGAAGTTCGAGATCTTATAAAGAGGGCGGCAGTAATGCTCAAGGACCATCCGGTTAATATCAGACGCCTGGAGAACGGCAAAAAGCAGGCAAATTCCATATGGCTGTGGGGGCAGGGGAAAAAGCCGCAGATTGTTCCTTTGACCCGGAAATATGATCTGACAGGGGGCATGATATCGGCTGTTGATCTCCTGAATGGACTGGGAGTTAATGCCGGATTAAAACCGTTACCCGTTGAGGGGGCAACAGGATATATCGACACAAATTATGAAGGCAAGGCAAAAATGGCACTTGAGGCCCTGAAATTCATGGATTTTGTCTTTCTGCATCTGGAAGCTCCGGATGAAATGGGCCATGAAGGCAACGCGGAAGGCAAAATCAAAGCCATTGAATTTTTTGATGAAAAGATAGTTGGGCCGATCGTGAATAACATCAGTAATCTAGGTGAGTATCGTCTTTTGGTTTTAAGCGATCACCCGACACCCTTGGACTTGAAAACCCATGTCGGCGATCCAAGTCCATTTGCCGTACTCTCGTCCCGCAAAGACGAAAATAAGGCATCAGGATGTCCCTTCACTGAATCCGCTGCCAGAGAAAGCGGCCTCCTGGTTTCACCGGGCTATTTGCTGATGGATAAATTCATTCAGAACTGGAGCAGCATTCTTGGAAAGTAATTTCACAAAAGTTCGTGTAATTTATGCAGATACCGACGCCATGGGTATCGTTTACCATACCAATTACATACGCTGGTTCGAACTGGGACGCAATGAATTGATGAGGCAAATGGGACTGTCCTATGCGGATCTGGAAAAGCTGGGGCTCAATCTTCCGCTGACCAGAGTAGCCTGCCATTATCTGGCTCCTGCTAAATACGATCACCTGGTAACGATTGAAACCAGATTTGATTATATTAAAAGGGCAAGCCTTAAATTCAATTCCAGAA
>PHBN01000318.1 GCA_002840635.1 Deltaproteobacteria bacterium HGW-Deltaproteobacteria-1 | reverse complement strand
GTCCTCGCCGGCGGATTCGGGAGCGCAGTACTGGAGTTGCTTGCCCGGGAAGGCATGACGAACGTGATGGTAAGAAGATTGGGCATCCGGGATGAATTTGTCGAACACGCGACACAGGCCGAGTTACGCTCTTTGCATGGTCTTGATGAAGAAGGCATTCTCCGGGCTGCAAAAGAAATGTTGGAACAATCACGTTGATCGTTTTGTAATGTGTTAAGCTTAACGAACAAGATTGAACCAGTAAAGCAAAACTGAATTAAGTGTTATTTCCCCTGAATCCGCCAAACACATCTCGCATCGGATACCTCCTGTTAAATAAAACGAACCACTTATAAATTCTGTACTTCCTCAATCAATGGCCTTTTCTCATCTCGGTGGATGACCTGTCCATTCAGTCAAGGATCCGGGATATGAATAGGTTACCTCTATATTATTTTGATGGGAAACAAATTTTATAAGCCTTATCTAAATAGTCTTTTGCTTTTATTAAACTCTCGCGCCTACTTTTTATTGTGAAGTTACAATGACGTGATGAAGTATTGTTTTGACACTTATTAATTTCCTCATCCCAAAAATTTTCAGCCCACTCGAGTTCCATAATGCTATCATCAATCGCAAGACTGCATTCCAATGTATCTTGACTAATTTTGGTTTTATCTACACGTTTATATATCTTTCTTCCTAGTTCGTCCTTGACCAGTGTCATCGGTGCGTTAGGGCTGTACAACATACGAGCATATGTCTTTTGCCCTTCTTTTGCCTCAGATAACGATGTTTTAAGGATTTGATAATTATCAGTCGTACTTGCAGTTTCTAAAAGTTTAAAGACTGTTTTTATATGCTCCGTGACATTATCATTTGCAAAACTTATACATGCAGAAAAGAAAAAAATAATTACTGCAATCATAAAGTCCTTCATTTTATCACCTCTTTGTGTTGAATGACTTTTGAAAATATAAGTAAAATTAAGTCCTATATATTTTTTTGTCAATATTTTTAAATTAACAGGGGTAACAGCGGAACTCAGGAGACATAAACTTGTTTGTCTTGGCCACTGCAAAAAACATTAGACGCCTTTCATGCCTAGACTATCACGAATAGTTGCCGTAGATTATCCGCGTCACATTACACAACGATATGTTCGTTCTATGGCTATCTTTCATAGCGATGCCGATAGGAACCAGTATTTAAACTTCATCTCAAGAAGAATCCTAGTAATGAAACAAATAGCAATAAATAGAACCATTCCCTTTTTCATTCATATAACTATTTAACAACCCTCCCTCCCGTGCAAACTCTTCCTGATCTCGCTTTCTTCCTCTTTGTTCAATGAAATATTCAAGAAGCTCGAACAAATATAAAAGATTACTTTGAATCGCGATACAGGCTGGTCATTATGATTGCGGACAATCCAAATTAATGATATTTTTTAAGAGGCAGAAAATATCGCGGTTCAACAAAGGGAGGAGGATTTATGAAAACAATCAGGCGCAGGACCTTTCTGAAGATGATTGCCGCTGCGAGCACCGCTCCGCTGCTCAAGCCTCTATCTGTCCTTGCCGTGCAGCCGGAGGCATCCCTGATCCTGTTCAACGGCAGTATCATCACCGTGGACGGATCGGATTCGGTTGCCGAAGCGATTGCTGTCCGCGGAGACAGAATCCTGGCCATTGGATCAACGCCGCATATCAAGTCCTTTGCCGGCCGCAACTCCACACTGATAGACCTTCAGGGAAAGGCCGTCACCCCCGGGCTCATCGACTCGCATGCGCACCTTCCGCCATTCGGCACAAGAGAACTCTATTGGGTCAAACTGCAGGGTGTCGAATCAAAGGAAAAGGTACTTGAACTCATTGCCGCCCGTGCAAAAGAAACGCCGGAAGGGAAATTCATTAACGCATGGGGCGTGGAAAGCATGGAGCTGTCATTTATGAACCGTCACGACCTCGACAAGGTCACGACGCGGCACCCCGTTCTGGTCGTTCACACAACCGGACAATGGGGA
>PHBN01000317.1:1637-3644 GCA_002840635.1 Deltaproteobacteria bacterium HGW-Deltaproteobacteria-1 | reverse complement strand
ACCGCATGCCTCCAAAAGCATTTTAGACAACATCCGCGATGTCGCCAGACTGGACCCGAAAAACTTGAACAACAATATTGCCTTCAACGTGAAAGTCGTACCGAGCGCGCATGAAACGCATCAGAGAATCGTGGATAATATCTATTCCTATGTGAAGACTTACAGCGACCTCGGCGGAATGCAGATACAGTTGAATGTCGTATCGTCAAAAACACTCAGAGACGCCATGGAGCATCCGGAAAACTATCAGAATCTTCTGGTCCGCATATCAGGATATAATGCTTACTTCGTGACTCTCAACAGGGACATGCAGATGGAATTGATAGAAAGGGCGGAGTTCGGCATATGATAGCCATCCGCTTTCGTTGGCTAACTATGTTGGCAGCGTCGCGTGCCCCGCACAGGGGATCGGCTTCCTCGACGTATTATTAATGTGCCTGCGATGCCTCCTCCTTGCCGCTGCGTTATCCTTTGAAAGCGAATGTCTGTAGATACTAAAAAGAATATTTATGACCAAAGTCGAAATGAAAATACCGTTCATTCTGGAAATCAAAGGCAATAGCCTGGATGACGGGCCGGGTATACGATCCGTTGTGTTCTATAAAGGATGTCCCCTTTCCTGCGTCTGGTGCCACAACCCGGAAAGCAAAAAGGCCGCGGCGGAAATATCCTTTGATGCCAAATTGTGCATTGATTGCGGCGTCTGCCGGGAGGCATGTCCTGAAAAAGCGCTCGGGCAGGACAACTGTTTTTACATTGACAGAAGCAAATGCACGCTTTGCTATTTATGCGTTGACTCCTGTCCGTCCGGAGCTTTGGACAGGGTGGGAAAAGCAATGACGGTGAACGATATTATTGAAAAGATTCTGCCGGACAAACCATTTTTCGACACATCAGGCGGGGGCACGACCCTGTCCGGAGGCGAACCCACTCTTTTTATGGAATTCACCTCCCAGCTTTTACAGTCACTCAAACAGCATAACATTCATACGCTTCTGGAAACTTGCGGGTATTTTGATCTGAATGCATTTATGGACATGCTCTATCCATATCTTGACACAATCTTTTTTGACATAAAAATCATCGACAGTATTGCCCATAAAAAATACTGTGGCCGGCCCAACGAAAAGATCCTCGATAATTTCAGGCGGATTTCCGAAAAGGCGAAAAAAGAAAATAAAATGCTTCTTCCGCGACTACCACTGATTCCTGACATCACGGATACGCAAGCAAACGTAAGAGGAATCGCGGCATTTCTGAAAAGCCTGAATATTTCCGAAGCCTCTCTGCTTGCGTATAATCCGTTATGGCATGAAAAAAGTGACAAAATCGGGGTGGAAGATCCATATAAAAAAAGCAAAGCAATGACTTCTTTTGAGGATAAGGCTGTTTTGGAAAGATGCAAAACCATATTGATCGAGGCCGGGATAGAGGAGATAAACCTTTAAAACCGATGTTACGGGACGAGCGTTAATCCCCTGGCTTGATGTATGGTGATTGATTGGGTGATGAACATAAAGATTGAGGGGGCGATGAATGGAAACAGGAAATGAAATCGCGCAGCCGGTTCTGGTGACAGGAGCAACCGGATTTATCGGGAGAAGAGTCGTTTATAAACTGTTGCAAAAAGGAATTGACCTGAAAGTGCTGGCGCTTCCTGACGAATCAATTCCATCGGAATGGACAGACAAAGTCGAGGCTGTGCGCGGCAGTATATCCGATCCTCATTCTGTAGAGAAAGCCGCTGCCGGAGCGAAAACGATCATTCATCTGGTGGCGATAGTCACAGATTGGGGGGATGAAAAGAAATACTGGGAAGTTACGGTTGAAGGCAGCAGGCGGATTTTTGAACAGGCAGTGCAGAACCAGGCCCGCGTTGTCCTTGCCTCAAGCATAGCCGTTTACGGTGACCATATTCACTCTCAATCCTGCCCTGAAGACACTCCCTACGGGAAAACACTGGGTCCTTACAGCAGAACCAAGCAGGCTCAGGAAAAGCTCGCCTGG
>PHBN01000317.1:0-1603 GCA_002840635.1 Deltaproteobacteria bacterium HGW-Deltaproteobacteria-1 | reverse complement strand
CGGAGGAGAAATGAATGCGGGGCTCGCTTATGTTGACAATGTGGCCGATGTTCTCATTCTTGCCGGGTCAACCGAACGGGCCATCGGCAGAGCCTACAACGCTTGCGACGGATTGGACGTTACATGGAAAGAATATTTTACGGACATTGCCCATATGATTGGAGTGGAAAACCCGAAGAGCCTTCCCGCGCCGCTGGCGGCAATCGGAGCTTATCTGATGGAGGGGGGCTATAAACTGTTCGGCATTCAGAAACGTCCGCTCATTACCCGTGAAGCCCTGAATCTGGTCGGCTCGGATAACCGAATCCCCAATGACCGGATCAAAAATGAACTGGGTTACGCACCACAGGTGTCGTATGCTGAAGGACTGAAGAGGATAAAAGAATATGTTGATAAAGATTTAGGGGGATGAGGAGAATATTATGGCTTACTTTTCCAGTAAACTCGCTTTTATTACCGGGGGGTCGAGCGGCATCGGTCTGGCCACGGCAAATCTTCTCGCCAGGCAGGGATGCAGTCTTGTTCTTTTCGCCAGGGGACAGGAATTGCTGGACAGGGCATGCCGGGCAATTGAATCAGGCATAAACAAAACTTCTCAGAGCGTTCAATCCATCTCCATGGATGTTGCAGATCATAATGATGTGCAGCTGAAAATCAAAACCGCCGTCGAAAAATTCGGCATACCTGACCTATTGATTAACTGTGCCGGCATCAGTTCCGCAGGCTGCTTTGAAAACATTTCCTATGACCAGTTTGACGAATGTATGAAAATCAACGTCTATGGCACGAGAAACACCGTTGATGCCATCCTTCCCTATATGAAACAAAAAGGCGGCGGACATGTTGTCAACATTTCCTCCATGGCGGGACTTATCGGCATGTTCGGCTACAGTTCGTACTGTACGACAAAATACGCTCTTGTCGGTTTTACCGAATGCCTGCGTAGCGAACTGAAACGTTATAATATTCGCGTTACGCTTGTCTGTCCGCCGGAAGTGAAAACACCGTTTGTAGAAAAAGAAGCTGCAGCGCTTCCTCCTGAAGCACGGGCTTTAAAATCATTCGCGGGTTTACTGACGCCTGAAAAGGCGGCCAGGGCGATTGTCCGTGGAGTGAAAAGCGGGACATTTCTTGTTGTGCCGGGCATTTTTGCCAAATCCACTTACTTCTGGCATCGTGTCAGCAATGGTTTTTTAACGCGCATGTCATCGGACTGGATTGTTAAATTGGTAGCCTGGCGGTCGGGAAAATAAAATCGTCGTTTTGCCTGGGACGATGCCTCAGATTGTATGCCTGCCAGGGGTTTATTTCTCTAATGCAATCAGCGGATAAAAGATTTATAATGCGCCTTAATGAATAAATTTGATTGATAGGATACTGTTTGGCAATGACTGTCTTTTTTGAATCCGTAGCGGGTAAGAAAAAACCCTATACTGAATCTCTGCAAAATCTTTTAAGGCAATTCCAGCCTCCGTTTGATTCCGGCGACAGCATCGGAATCAAGCTCCACTGGGGCGAGCGGGGTAATAAAGGCTATCTGCCTCCCGACTACGCGAAAGAAATCGCCGGCTGGCTGATCGCAAAGGGAGCAAAACCTTTTGTT
>PHBN01000316.1 GCA_002840635.1 Deltaproteobacteria bacterium HGW-Deltaproteobacteria-1 | reverse complement strand
ATTAAAGGAGTGGTTCAATATGCTTTTCCCAGACCGGAAGATTTAGAAAATGCCACTGAAGCGGATATAAAAGATCTAGGCTATAGTGCACAGAAAGCCAGAGCAATAAAGGAACTGGCACAAACATTTCTTCAGCATGATACCAACATAAACCAGCTTGCGAAATTGGACAATGAGCAGGTTGTCCAATTTCTGACTACCTTTCGTGGCATTGGCCGCTGGTCAGCCCAGTATGCGCTTCTGCGAGGTATGGGACGATTGGACATTTTCCCGGGCGATGATGTCGGGGCAAAGAACAATCTTCAGAGATTATTTCATCTTGCTGAAAAACCTGACTATGAAGAGATTAATAAATTGACTTTACAGTGGCATCCATATGAGGGGCTGGTATATTTTCATCTGCTTCTGGAGAAATTACATAGGAACAGTGTAATATGAACGCCGTCTATACCATTGGCCACTCAACACGAACCATTGACGAATTTATTAAGATTCTTAAACCCTATAATATCGAAACAGTTGTCGACGTACGAACCATTGCAGCGTCCAGACATAACCCGCAATATAATGAAGAGGATCTATGCAAAAGTTTAAGCCGAAAAGGCATTGGATATATCCATTGCAAAGGACTTGGAGGACTGCGGCATACAACCAAGGCCTCCATCAATACCGCCTGGGAAAATTCATCCTTTCGCGGTTACGCCGATTACATTCAGACACCACAATTCCAGGAGAACCTGAATCGGCTAATCGATATAATCAAGGATAAACCGACAGTGATTATGTGTGCGGAAACTCTACCCTGGCGTTGTCACCGGTCCCTGATCGGCGATGCCCTGTTGGTCCTGAATATTGAGGTGATAGACATCATCAATGAAAAAACAAGCAAACCTCATCTTCTAACGTCGTTTGCAAAAGTTAAGGGAAATAGGATTGTTTATCCAAAAGACATCTGATATAAATTTAAAGAAGACGGACTGCGTCAATGGATTTGAGCGACAAATAAACAGGGTGTAAGCTATCATATCAATTGAGCGTAAGCCATGGATAATCTGAAACGCATGTTCGACCCGGCGACGATTGCCGTAATAGGTGCCAGCGAGAAAGAAGGGTCGCTGGGGCGGATTCTTATCGATAACCTTCAGGCCTGCAAGAAACGGAAGATATTCACGGTTAATCCCAACCAGAAAACGGTTTGTCATTTCGATTGTTATGACAGTATCGGGAGTATCCCCGACCATATCGATCTTGCCATTGTGGTCTCCCCGACACCAACGGTACCGGGTATTGTCGATGCATGCGGCCGGGCTGGTGTCGACGGCATGATCATTATCACCGATGGTTTCCGGGAGGCAGGTGAAGAAGGCCTGCGCCTGGAGGAAGAGATTGCCCGTATTAAAAAGAATTACCCGATGCGGATTCTCGGACCGGGCTGCCTCGGCATGAGCCGGCCTCATGCAAACCTTTGCGCATCACGCATCAGATCCATCCCCGAAGCGGGCAATATCGCCCTTTTGACCCAGAGTAGCGCCTTTGAGAAAACCCTGTTTGATTGGGGGATGCATGCCCATGTCAGTTTCAGTATGATGGCCTCTCTGGGATCGGGCATCGACATCGACTTTGGCGATCTCATCGATTATCTCGGCAGTGATTCCCGAACGCGGAGCATCATGATCTATATGGAGGACCGGATCAGAGATATTAAAAAATTCGCCGGCGCCGCCCGCGGGTTTGCACGCTACAAGCCCATAGTCCTTCTGAAACCGCCCTCTGTGTCGAATGAACTTCAGGAAAAACAATCCCACACGGACATGCTGGCCGGACCGGAAGACATCTTTGACGCTCTCCTCCAGCGGGTGGGTGTTGTCCGTGTCCGGGAAACTCAGGATCTCTATAATACGGCTGACGTTCTCTATTCACGCAATCTTCCCAGTGGACCGCGGCTGGCTATCATCACAAACACGACCGGCGCCGGCTTGATGGCGGCCAATCGGCTCAGGCGTTCGGGA
>PHBN01000315.1 GCA_002840635.1 Deltaproteobacteria bacterium HGW-Deltaproteobacteria-1 | reverse complement strand
TGTCAGATCCTCGTTGAAGGTGAATATGGTGGCATATTGAAGCCCGGAATTCATTACATTGAAGTTAAAAAAGATTGGAGCAACTTAAAGCAGGTGATCAAACAGATTGGAGATCACGACCTGTGCAAAACAATTGCCGGTAACGCGTATCGCGATATTGTTGAATCAGGACGATTTACATACAGAAAATTTGTAGATACCGTGATTGAAAGCTCAAGCAGGCAGGTACGTGCAAAAACATCTGAGAGCGAAGCCGAAAAAAAAGTATTGGGAAAACTTATATCAAGAGAAAGAAATTCCAATTTTTATCTAATGCCCCAGCGGTTCAAGTACCTGATCCACGACCTGTTGAGATACCTGGGAGTGTTTGAAAAATACCTGCAAATCCGGGAATACGGACTGCAAAGATTTTTTATGGATATCACGGGACGCCGGAATAAAAATTCACATGTCTCATAAACCCATTCGGAATCAGGCTGCAAGTGCAGAAACTAACATGGGAAGGCGTTCACCGGCAGGATTTTTCCAATCACTTAAGCAGAACGATTATGTTTTATTTTTCAAGCACGAATAGAATCAGTGAAACCCTGGCAATCTGATTCGTTGAGCAAAGGTTTCATGGACGACTTTTTTTATCCTTCTGGCCGGCACATTTCTGCTTTATGCCTGTGCTTTTTTATTTCCTCATCAAATCAGCCAGCTTGCCTTCAATACTAAGGACTATGCTGATCTCGTTGTTATGACGTTGCTTACTGCGGGAATGACGATTCTGACTTCTCCATTTACGCTTTATCTTCAGTTCGAGGAGAGGGCAAAATTATTTGTTGTTTTGACAATCATCACTACTCTTTTCTCGATTGCCCTGAGTTGTGCCCTGGTTGTTTTCTTTAAACGAGGCGTCCATGGCATGGTCGAAAGCACATTGGTTGCCAGTATGATAGGCTTATTCCTTTTTTCATCTTTCACGTTTTTCAGATTGAAAATACAGACGAGCCGTAAAATGATTCATAAACTTCTGATGCTGGGGTTGCCGCTTGCTCCTTCTTTTTTTATGGTTTTCGTGCTTCAGCACGGCAATAAATATATCTTACAATATTTATCAGGTCTTGATGCGGTGGGAATTTATAATATTGGATTTAATCTTGGTATGGCTATGAGCTTACTGGTTTCCGCCCTTCAAAGCGCATGGCTGCCATATTTTATGTCTTATATGGATAAACAGGAAGAAGCCGGTATTTTATTCGGACGAATACTGACCTATTATGTATTCATCTTCGGTTCTGTCAGTCTTCTATTTTTTATATTTGCAAAACCGGTCATCATGATCATGACGCAGCCGGAATTTTACGAAGCCTATAAGGTCATGGGCTTGTCCGCGGGCGCCAGTTTTATGTCAGGCATTTTTTTTATTTTGCTGCCGGGCGTCTATTTCGCGAAAGATGTCCGATATGTAACGATTATACAAATCGTATCCACCGCCATTGCTGTTGTTTTAAATTTTGTGTTCATTCATTTATACGGGTTATTGGGCGCCGCATTGGCATTATTACTCGGGTTTGCAACCATGGTTCTCGGTTTAATGATCTGGAATTATCTCCAGAAGCACAGATACGTCCAGGTTTTGTACGAATGGAGAAGAATTTTGCAGTTCGGTGTCATCTATGTGCTGTATGGTGTATTAATGCTCTTGGAACGTCATTTTTCTCTGCCCGGAGAACTCCTGGTGTCGTTGATCGCAACATGCCTCCTGCCTTTTTTTATCTATTCACTTCTGGAATCAAACGAAAGAACATACTTTAAGTCCTTTTGCAAACGATTGAGGAGAGCATGTTAATGGATGCTGCAATCTATAAAATGCACCGCTATAATGCAAAACATAATTTTATTTCGATAAAGCATGCAACAAAATCAATCGTGTGGGGTAAATTAACCAAATGAGCAAACTGAAAGCAATTCAAAAAATCGTTGATCTCACAAAACTGATAGAAACAGATTTCGATGTTATCGGCATATCCAACCTGTCAACACTGAAAAAAATTTGCAAAGATGATGTAAAAAAATCACGTGGTGAATTTGCCGGGTATTTTATTGAAAATGATGAATTGGTATTGTTTAGAGACAGACTTGGAGCATGCAATATTTATTATGCGATAAACGATACACTGGCTTACATCTCAACGAATCCCGCATGGATTGCAAAGACCGTTAAAGCAGATGCGAATTGGTCCTATATCTTGTCAGATTATATGCAATTTCAGATTTCCTTTACAGAAGATACCTTTTTTGCGGGTGTAAATAAGGTCATGCCCGGCACATTTGTGCGAATCAGCAAAAAGGGATTAAGAAAAGAAAAGTATTGGAATATTGAATTTGGTAATAATGGTTTTGATCCAAAGCATCTTCTCGGTTTGATGAAGGACGCCGTTCATTACAGACTGGAACTGCTGAATGGAAATAATTACACAAGTTATCTTAGCGGTGGCCTGGATTCAAGCATCTCAACAATTCTTTCGAAACCGAATGAGTGTTTTTCCGGATTTTACGAGGAGGAAGGCTATTCCGAAATGGATTATATCGAATCCATCGTTTCAAAATCCGATTTTATTAAAAATTATATAAAAGTTGAGATT
>PHBN01000026.1 GCA_002840635.1 Deltaproteobacteria bacterium HGW-Deltaproteobacteria-1 | reverse complement strand
GATTACCGATTCCGCTTATGTTTCACACAGTGAAGATCTGCTCTACCGGGTGGGATACGAACACTTTAAAACGCTGAAAGGTTCGGATGATTTCTTTTACCTGGTTCATTCCGCGGGTGAGCTGGATGAGCATAACAACACGAAGAACATCAAGGATCGAAGAATTTTTATTGACGTCCTCGGCAAGAAAGTTCTGACGGTTAATAACCAGTATGCGGGCAACAGCGTAGGCCTGAAAAAACTGGCGCTCAGGCTGGCCATCTATAAAGCCAATAAGGAAGACTGGCTGACAGAGCACATGTTCATCATGGGTGTGAAACCCGAAGGCAAGAAACGCGTGACGTATTTTACCGGTGCGTTTCCCAGCGCCTGCGGTAAAACATCCACCGCCATGGTCCCGGGCCAGCAGATCGTCGGTGACGACATCGCTTACATCCGGCATGGTGATGACGGCAAGGCATACGCAGTCAATATTGAACAGGGTATTTTCGGTATTATCGAGGATGTCAATCCCATCGATGATCCGGTTATTTATGAAGCACTCACCACGCCGCGTGAACTGATCTTTTCCAATGTGCTGGTTAAAGATGATAAACCATACTGGATGGGGATGGGACAGATTCTTCCCGATGAAGGCCGCAACTTTTCCGGTGAGTGGAAAAAGGGCAAGAAAGATGACAAAGGCAACGAAATCTTACCGTCGCATAAAAATGCCCGCTACACAATTCGCCTGAGCGAACTGAAAAACGTTGATCCCAAACTCTATGATCCCGAAGGAGTTCCGATCAGTGGTATTATTTATGGCGGTCGCGATTCCGATACGTCAGTGCCGGTTTATCAGAGCTTTGACTGGGCGCACGGCATGTTTATCGGCGCCTCACTGGAATCGGAAACCACCGCCGCAACGATTGGCGCAGTTGGTGTGCGTGAGCTTTCCCCCATGGCCAACCTGGACTTTCTGGTTGTCCCGCTGGGGACGTATCTAACGAATCATCTGAAATTCGGCAAGCGATTGATTGTCAAACCATTGGTCTTCTCCACCAATTACTTCCTGAAGGAAGACGGAAAATTTATAAACGATAAGGTGGATAAGAAAGCCTGGCTCATGTGGATGGAAGGCCGGGTCCATGGTGAATACACCGCGATTGAAACGCCGATCGGTTATATTCCTAAATATGAGGATATCGCAAAACTATTCATCCAGATTTTTGGAAAGAAATTTACGCAGGAAGCTTATGATAAGCTGTTTTCTATTCGGGTGGACAAATTCCTGGAAAAACTGGCCCGTGTGGAAAAAGCATATACCGAAGAGGAAAATATCCCATCGGAATTTCACGCCATCATGGAGATGTTAAGAACCCGGCTGAATGCAGCAAAAGAAAAATCGGGCAAATCCGTCATTCCGCCTGGTGAATTTATCAGCATTTAACACGTTATACGAAAGCTCGTATTAAGGAGTTATGAATGAAAGATACAAAGATAGTCCCAACTAATCCCATCAAGATTCAGGATAATACATTCCGCGATGGGCATCAATCCATATATGCAACGAGAATGCGAACGGAAGACATGCTTCCCATTGCCGAAGAAATGGACAATTGTGGATTTTATGCAATGGAAGTCTGGGGAGGCGCAACCTTTGATACCATGCACCGGTTTTTACAGGAAGATCCGTGGATGCGGCCGAAAGTTTTAAAAAAGTACATTACCAAAACACCCTTTTCGATGCTTATCCGTGGACAAAATCTGGTTGGTTACCGTCATTATGCTGATGATGTTGTCCGGGCGTTTGTCGATAAATCCTGCGAAATCGGTATTGATATTTTCCGTTGTTTTGATGCGTTAAACGATTACCGCAACATCGAAACCTGTGTCCAGAGAATTAAGGACAACGGCAAGCACTTTCAAGGAGTGCTCTGTTATTCATTGACCGATATCCGCCTGGGTGGAGATGTTTATAATCTTAATTATTATGTGACAAAAGCTAAAGAACTGGAGAAAATGGGAGCGGACTCCATCTGCATTAAAGACATGGCGGGTCTCCTTTCCCCTTATGACGCGTATGATCTGGTGTCCGCATTAAAAAAGGAAATTAAGCTGCCGATACATTTACATACGCATTACACCAGCGGCATGGCCTCGATGTCCTATCTAAAAGCCATTGAAGCAGGCGTTGATGTGGTCGATACATGCCTTGCCCCTTTTGCGCTCCGAACCTCCATGCCTGCCGTTGAACCGCTGGTTGCCACCCTAACCGGAACAGCGCGCGCCAGCAACCTCGATTTACACAAACTGTTACAATTAAGTGAACATTTGGAGGAGATTGCTCCCAAATATAATCATCATCTGGCTAATCACAAACTTTCCATCATTGACAATGCCGTTCTTGCCCATCAAATTCCGGGTGGCATGATTTCAAATCTGGCCGGTCAGCTCAAAGAGATGAAGGCACTGCATCGATTGGGAGAAATATGCGATGAAGTGGTTCGAACGCGCAAAGATATGGGATATCCGCCCCTGGTGACTCCGGTATCGCAGATCATCGGTGCGCAAGCTGTTTTAAACGTTCTTTTTGGCCGCTATGTCAGAGTGTCCAACCAGCTGAAAGATTTGGTGCTGGGCTTATACGGTAAAACGCCCGTACCTATTGACGCAGAATTAACCAGGAAGCTGCTGAAGAATTACAAACGCGGGCAGGAACCAATATCAGGCAGACCGGCTGATCAACTTGCACCGGAAATAGAAGAAGCGAGAAAGACGATCGGGAATCTGGCGCGTACCGATGAAGATCTGCTGGGATGGATATTATTCCCCCAAACGATGGAGAAATATCTTCATACGAAATATCCGGTTGACACCACCGGTAAGGTGTCCGCATAATTCAGGAGTACATCAAATTGAGGAGATTCAAAACCGTAACTTACGGTTTGAGCTTATTTTTAATGTCCGGCCTGTCGGCAAGATCGGTCGTGTAATTGCCGCTCACAAAATCTTCTTCTTTAAGAATGACGTGGTGGAACGGCAACGTTGTTTTGGGGCCCTGCAACTCGATCTCTCCCAGTGCACGCTGCATGCGGGCGATGGCGTCAGCGCGTGTTTTTCCTACACTCATGATTTTCATCATTAACGAATCGTAGTAAAAAGGAAAATTATACCCTTCGTAAATTCCTTCATCAATCCGGATACCGAGGCCATGCGGTAAAATGAGCTTCCGGATCATACCCGGGGAGGGGATGAAATTACGCAGGGCGTCTTCCGCGTTGATACGGCATTCAACCGCATGGACACGAATGCGGATATCGTCCTGATTGAAGCTGAGCTCCTCGCCTTCAGCAATTCTGATCTGCTCACGGACGATGTCAATGCCGGTCACCATCTCCGTGACGCAGTGTTCCACCTGCAAACGGGAATTGATTTCGTTGAAGTAGAATTTTCTTTCCTCAGGGAAATAAAAGAACTCAACCGTGAGCGCACCGACATAATCCAACGCCAGCGCGACGTCAATCGCGGCGGCTCCCATTTTCATTCGCCAGAAGGGGCTAACGATGGGGCAGGGGGCTTCTTCCACCAGTTTTTGAAAACGCCGTTGCACGGAGCAGTCGCGCTCTCCCAGATGAACCACGTTGCCGTACTGATCAGCCAGAACCTGGAACTCAACGTGCTTCATGCCGTGCAGATATTTTTCAATGTAAAAAGAGGATGTGCCGAATGCTTTCCGGCCGCGTGTTTCCGCGCCGGCAATGGCTTTGCTTAACTCATCCTCATTGCGGGCGATCATGATCCCGATGCCGCCGCCACCCCCGGAGGGCTTGACAATGACCGGATAACCGATCTCGGCAGCAATGGCCCTGGCCCGTCCTTCTTCTGCGCCACTGGCAATGGCATCGTCACAGCCGGGCGTGACGGGAATATTGATCATTTTCATCAACTGTCGAGCGCGGTTTTTGGGTTTGGCTTTGAACATGCATTGGCTCGACGGCCCGATGAAAACAATATTTTCTCTCTCGCATAATTCCACAAATTCCGGGTTTTCCGACAGAAAGCCGTAGCCGGGATGAATGGCGTCGGCGCCGCTTTGCTTGGCGACGGCAACGATCTTTTCAAAATTCAGATAACTTTCCGCCGCTTCCGGCGGACCAATCTCGTAGGTCTCATCAGCCAGCCTGACGTGCAGAGCATCAGCATCCGCCTGGGAGAAAACCGCCACCGTACGAATGCTCATGTCCTTGCATGTGCGGATGATCCGGACGGCGATTTCCCCGCGGCTGGCAATGAGAATTTTTTGAAACTTCTTCATAAAATATAAACTCCAAATGGAAATGGTGCAACATTATATCCGGCTTCTCCAGACCGCCGTCTTATCATTGAATTGAAATGATGTTAAACCTGTCTTCCGTCCAGCACCCTGGTGATTTTTCCATCCTGCCGCGGGAGGCTTCTGGCCCCAACCAGTTTTGCGGAAACGTCAATACCCGTAATCGTATTGATTCGTTTTTTCACGGATTCGAGGAACGATCCCTGCTTTTGCAGTTCAAGGGAAAATATTTTATCCGTTACTTCAATGATAATTTCCATGCTGTCCACTGCGCCGACACGCTCGATGACGATCTGGTAGGGCGCTTCACTCTGTGCCGCGCCAAACACAGCTTCCTCGATTTGCGACGGATAAACATTGACGCCTCTGATGATCAGCATATCATCAGAGCGCCTGCTGATTCTTTTCATTCTCACCAGTGTTCTCCCGCAGGCGCAGGGGGTGTAATCCAGGCTGGTAATATCTCTGGTCCGGTAGCGGATTAAGGGAAACGCTTCCTTCGTCAACGTGGTAATGACCAGTTCGCCCTCGGCGCCTGCCGGCAAGACCTTGCCGGTATCCGGATCAATGATCTCGGGAAGGAAGGCATCTTCATAGATATGCAGGCCGCTCTTACAGGAGCATTCCCCGGCAATGCCGGGACCGATGACTTCGGAAAGTCCATAGTTGTCGGTTGCGTTAATCGCCAGGCCCTGTTCAATCTGAGCGCGCATGTTATCCGACCACGGTTCCCCGCCCAATAGCCCTACTTTCAGAGAAAGTGATTTGGGATTGATGCCCAGCTGCTCCATGCGGAAAGCGAGTTCGAGTGCATAACTGGGCGTGCTGACCAGCACGGTGGATTTATAATCCTGCATGATCATGATCTGTCTTTCGATATCGCCGGTTCCCATGGGGATCACGGATGCACCAATCGTTTCGGCGCCGTAATGCAACCCGAAAGCGCCGGTAAAAAGCCCGTAATGAAAAGTAACCTGAACCAGATCATCGTGGGTAACACCAACTGCCATCATAAACCGTGCCACCAGATTTGACCAGATGCGGATATCATTTTTTGTATAACCGGTCACCATCGGTTTACTTCCGATGCCGGATGAGGAATGAATGCGGACAACTTCCCGAAGCGGCACGGCAAACATGCCGTATGGATAATTGCGGTTGATATCATCTTTAGAAGTCAACGGCAGTTTGGATACATCCGCAAGCGAAGTAATGTTTTCCGGAATAACGCCAAGGTCGTTGAATTGTTTCCGGTAATGGATAACATTCTTGTGCACTCTGTTGATGGTCGCTTGCAGGCGCTCCAGCTGGAGCTGTTCGAGTTCGTCCCGTGATATGCATTCATGAGTCGGATCCCAAATGTTCATAAAATGGCCTCCCTGGAAAGAGTAACTGATTTTGACGCTAAATTAATTCTATACTTACCGTTCCCATATCTCTTTTTTATCTCTGCCGAGATAGGCTCGCTGGACGTCCTTGTTCTCCAGGAGCTCTTCGGCTGTGCCTTCCAGGATCAAGCGTCCCGTTTCCAGCACATAACCGCGATGAGCAATTTTCAGGGCCGCGCGGGCGTTTTGTTCCACCAGCAGGATGGTTGTTTTCTTTTCCCGGGAAAGGTTGGCTATGACTTTCAGGATTTCCTGCACGATCATCGGCGCGAGGCCCATGGACGGTTCGTCCAGAAGCAGCAATCGGGGCTTGGCCATCAGTGCCCGACCGATAGCCAGCATCTGCTGTTCACCGCCGGAGAGTGTTCCGGCAAGCTGCTTTCTCCTTTGCCGTAAAATGGGGAACAGTTCTAACACCAGCTCCATATCTTTTTTCGACTCAATCTTGCTGCCCCCGATTTTGTAATTGAGATAAGCGCCCAGTTCCAGGTTATCTGCGACGGAAAGAGGTTTGAAAACCTGTCTGCCTTCAGGTACCTGCGATACCCCAAGACGGACAATCTTATGCGGTGCAAGATTATTGATTTCAGTTTCATTAAAAAGAATCTGGCCGGTTTTCGGCGGTACAATGCCGGACAGAGAATTAAGCAGTGTGGTCTTGCCGGCACCGTTGGCGCCGATCAGTGTCACCACTTCTCCTTCCGCCAGATGCAAAGAGACATTTTTGATGGCATGGACCTGACCATAGAAGGTATTGATGTTTTTAATTCTCAGCATAGTTTTCTCAAATAAATGACTTAATGAATATTGCCAAAGACAAGGCGCGCAAGGTGAGAGGAATGAGACGTACTTTTCCTTACGTCGCAATGACGAAAACCGCAGCGCAACGCCGTATATGGCAATTTTAATAAGTCATCAGTCCTCACCTAAATAGGCAGCGATAACTGCCTTGTTTTCCTGAATTTCACGCGGAGTACCATGAGCCAGTTTTTTCCCAAGGTTCAGCACAACGATGGATTCACAGACATCCATGACGAGTTCCATGTCATGCTCTACCAGTATAATGGTTGTGCCCAGGGCTTGAATTTTACGGATCAGCTCCGCCAGCCCCGCCGTCTCACGGCTATTTAGTCCCGCTGCCGGTTCATCCATAAGGATGATCTGCGGTTCCACGGCCATTGCACGGGAAATCTCCAGCAGCCTGCCCTTGCCGAAGGGCAGGTTACATGCCGCCACATCGGCTGAATCGGCAAGGCCCGTGAACTCAAGCCACTGCTGCGCCTTTATTCTGACAATTTTTTCTTCCTTGATCTGACCGGGCAACTTAAACGCACAGGAAAAGATGCCGCTCTTACTTTTAGTATGCAGCCCGACCATCACATTTTCCAGGACCGACATCTGTCCGAAAAGTTCCACATTTTGAAACGTACGCACCAGACCGAGTCTCGCCAGGATTTCCGGCTCAAAAAATGAGATGTTTTTTCCGCCCAGGTAAACTTGTCCTTTGGTCTGCGTATAAAGCCCCGTCACGATATTAAACAGGGTTGTTTTGCCGGCGCCATTGGGGCCGATGATACCAGTGATGGATCGCGGCGCGACAGAGAATGAAACATCCTCCAATGCAGTCAAGCCGCCAAATATCTGGGTTATGCCTTCAACTTTAAACATTCCTGGCCGCACTCCATTTAATTTTGCCGGCGATGATTTTAAACAGCGCCTCAAGGCCGCCGATCAATCCGGAAGGCATGAACATAGTGATCAAGATGAGCATTAAACCGTAAATGACAATATCAAAATCACGAAACACCCGCAGAAATTCCGGCAACATGGTCAATATGGCCGCACCCAGAAAAGAACCGTAAATGCTTCCCAATCCGCCAATGATGATCATCGTCAACAATTCAACGGAAAAGTTGAATCCAAATGACGTGGGGGAGATGAACGTCATGGTATGCGCATAGAGGCTGCCGGCAATAGCGGAAACAAATGCCGAGACCGTGAATATTTGAACTTTTAGTATGCGGGCATTAACGCCCATCACACGGGCGGCCACCTCGGAATCGTTAATTGCCCGGAGAGCCCGGCCAATCCGGGATTGGGACAGATTGATCGACAGCAGCATGACCCCCAGCGTGATGATCCAGACCAGGTAGTAATTATTCAGGTCGTTATCAAAAATCACGGGGCCCAGCCTGAGATTGGGAATGCCGGATAAACCGGAGGGGCCTCCGGTCCAGTCGACCGTTTCGTTAAAAAAGATATACATAATGATGCCAAAACCCAGCGTGGCCATGGCCAGATAGTGACCTTTCAGCTTTAAGATCGGGAACCCGATTACAAACGCCAGCGTTGCGGCGCACGCGGCGGCAATCAGCAAAGACAGCCAGGGATCGACGGGAAACCGTGTTGTCAGGATGCCGGATACATAAGCCCCCAAACCAAAGAAAGCCGCATGTCCGAGAGAAATCTGACCAGCGTATCCCAGAAGCAGGTTTAAGGCTACCGCCAGTAATGTATTGATGCCGATGAACACCAGCACATTCAAGAAATAATTGCCTTTTAAAAACAAGGGTACCAAAAGAATAATGAGGGCAAAAAGAGCAAAAATCAGAATCTGGCGTTTTTCTTTCATCATAATCTTACAGAGCATCTCAGGGATTTAATCGTCACTACACTCTCTGCGTTTCCTTTTGTTTGAACAAGCCTTCGGGACGAATAAAAAGAATCAGCAACAGAATGATAAAAGCAATGGCATCTTTATAACTGGCGGAAATATAGCCGGCCCCCAATGATTCCAGCAAGCCAAGCAGGAGTCCGCCCAGGACCGTTCCCAGGCCGCTGCTCATCCCGCCGATAATGACAGCGCAGAATCCTTTTATGCCCAGCATAATACCGACGTCGTAGGACGTCATGGTAAGCGGGGCAATGATGATGCCGGCCATCGACCCGATGGCCGCGCTGACTGCAAATGACAGTAGAACCATGATTTTCACATCAATGCCGACAAGGCTTGCGGCATGGGCGTTATAGGCACAGGCTCGCATCGCTTTGCCGAGAATGCTGTAGCTGAAGAATAATTTATTAACGATGATGATCAGGAGCGTGATGCCGAAGATCCAAAGATGCTGGGGCATAATGGTGGCCCCATAGACATAAAGAGGATTATTGCTGGAAAAAGCGGGCAGGGCGTGTGTGTCTTTCCCCCATATCAGCATGGCGGCCCCGCGGATAAAAATGCTGGCGCCGATGGTGATGATCACCAGACTTAACGGTTTAATGTTTTTCAGCGGACGAATAGCCAGACGTTCGAAGAGTATTCCGACCAGCGTGGAAAGAATAATGGCGAGCACAATGGCCGCTGCAAGGGGCAGATTCAAAAAAGACAGAATAAATATGGTGAACATACCGCCCAGCATGACAAACTCACCCTGGGCAAAATTCAGAATGCCGGTGGCATTATGGATGATAGCAAAACCGAAACCAATCAAGGCATAGATGGCGCCGTTGGAAAGTCCGGACAAGACATACTGAACAAGTTGGCTTGAGTTGTCCATTGGTTGCTTTAGTTGTCCCTTCAACAATCAGGAAAGCGGCACAGGTTTTTATTGCCTGTGCCGCCATTTAATTGAAAAAAAGATAGCCTGTTATTTAACTAATACCCAGTTCTGGTTTTTAATCTCTACCAGGACAAAAGCATCTTTGGTTAATCCGGCATGATCCTGCGGGGAATAGCTGAACGTTCCACCGATTCCTGCAAACTTTGTCGTTTTTTCCAGCCGATCTCGAATGGCCGCGGGTGAATCTCCCGCTTTCTCGATGGCGCCCTTCAACAGCATCATTGCATCCCAGGCATGTCCACCGAAATGATCGCCATCGACCTTGTATACTTTTTTATAGTTGCTGACGTAACTTAAAAGCGCCTTTTTTTGGGGATCGGTGTTAGGCATCTGGTTCGCAACAATAACACGGCCGGAAGGAAGCATGATCCCTTCTGCGGCATCACCCGCCAACTCAATAAATTTCTTGGAGGATACGCCATGACTCATAAAAAGGGGAAGTTTTATTCCCAGTTGCTTGATGTTGCGGGCAACAACTGCGGGGCCCGGATTGGTTCCCCAGCAGATGATCGCCTGTGCGCCGCCGGCGCGAATCTTGGTTAATTGCGCGGTCATATCCGTATCTTTCGGCCCGTAGGTTTCATTGGAAATGATGTCTATGCCGAATGCTTTAGCATGAGCAACAAGCTGTTCGCGTCCCGAAGAGCCAAATCCGTCAGATACCGTCAGGATGGCTATCTTACTGATTTTTTGTTTATTCAGGTATTCATAAATCTTTGCCACAGCCAGGCCGTCGTTCTGCGCTGTTTTAAACACCCATTTTTTTACCGGCTCTGTTATCTTGCTTCCGGCAGCGCAGGAAATAAGGGGTATCTCGGCTTTTTCAATAACCGGTATGATGGCCATGGAATCGCCAGTCGTACTGGGGCCGATAATGGCCACTACTTTATCATCTTTAATGAGTTTGTTTGCGCCCTGAACGGCTTTGGCCGGATCACCCTGTGTGTCAATGACAACCAGTTCCAGTTTGCGACCTTTAATGCCGCCGGCTTTGTTAATCTCATTAACTACCATCTGCGCCGTGTTGCGTTCCGGTTCACCAAGAAATGCCGCCGGACCGGAAACAGAAAACAGTGCGCCAATTTTGATGGGAGGTGCCGCAAAAACAAGCGTTCCCGCCATAAAAACAAACAAGGTTGCAACAATAACTGAGAATAACATTGTTGAAAAAAAACTTTTTTTCATTTTTTTCATTGGATCTACTCCTCCCCCTTTTGTTTTTTTGTAAAACACAAATAAACCTGTCGTTAGTGATTGTTGTTTTGTAAAAATCTGTTGCTGATTTTGGACAAGCCTGCTTACCTTATTTAACGAGGGCAAGCAGGCGTCAATACATATAGGTACAATAAGGTGAGGATTTGCTTATGGGAAAATTATACATACCAGCGTCCATAAAGATGTAGTGACAGT
>PHBN01000025.1:19248-26242 GCA_002840635.1 Deltaproteobacteria bacterium HGW-Deltaproteobacteria-1 | reverse complement strand
GCAAATTGCGGGCATAACCGTCATGGACTTTTATCAGATCGCCGGCCTTGCCCAGAGAAGGCACGTTTTGTTTTAAAATAACCTTCATGGAAAACCTCCCGCTACTATGTAATTGTTTATAAAATCAAGGTGTTGCTTGCTCTTTACGAAAATATTTCCGAAAATCAATCCAGATGTCGAATAACCCCATCACAGCTATTGCTATCATAAGAATTTGCTGAATCGCAATTAAAAAATAACCAAACCAGCGGAAAAAGACGGGGATGTTTTTGTGCTGAAAAAAGAAGCTAACAATAGCGAGACCTTGAAGCAGATAGATGGAAGATGCAACCAGAAAAACGTTAAGTCCCCCAAAACGGATGTTTGTGTGCGCAATCAAGCTCAGCCCCCCACCTGCAATAAAAAACCACACCAGCCAGACCGGTGCCCGCCATTCGCAAAGGGCGGAAAGCTGGGGCAGGACAAGACCGGTTTTATACAGGATTCTGTTCCCCATGAGTGTGTTCATCCAGAAGGTGAACAATACCGAAATGATGCAAATAGCGGGGAAAATTCCGGTAAAAAGCTGAATGACGGCGGGTTTGCTGTCTTGAATCGCCTTGAGTTCTTCAGGTGTTACAGGTAGCCGGCTGTAAAATTTTATATTTAATTCAACAGCCTGTGTGAAATATTTTTCAATTAGCTGCCCTGGGCTTATGGAAAGCTGCGATGCGCTGTAGAAAACATAAAAAGCGATTGCACCCAGGAGAATCAATGAGGGCAGAATCGTTATGATTTCAATAGAATAATTCTTTTGTGCTGTCCGGGCCATCACCATACCGGCAAGTCCCATCACGGCCAGGGCAAACACGGGTATGATGTCATGGATGGACGAGAGGAGGATTGCCATGGCGCAAAGCACAACCAGAAAGGCGAGCAGCGTTTTTGTTGGATCGTTCAGAATGTACAGGACAAATAAAACCATTGGCAGCGTTATGAGGAACAGTAAACCAATGAAGGGAATCAGGGAGGCTGCTGAAAAAAATGTGATTATCAGCAACAGCTTGATAAACGGGCTGTTAGAAGACAATAAATTTGTTTTTGTCAAGAGTATAACCTGTGCTGAAATGCGTTTATGATATTAAAAAAAGTTTGCGTCTGCGGATAAATCAACGCCGGCCGGTTACAGTCCATGTGAGTAAACCGGCCGGCGTTTTGGTAAATCTATTTATCTGCCTTCCGCAGTGACAAAAGGCATGATCGCAATGGTGCGGGCGCGCTTAATGGCCACCGTTAGTTCTCTCTGGTGACCGGCGCAATTGCCGGTGATTCTTCTGGGCATAATCTTGCCGCGTTCCGTGACAAAATTACTGAGGATGACCGGGTTTTTATAATCAATTTTGATATTGGAGTCCGTGCAGAATCTGCAGAATTTCTTTCTGTGGAAAAATTTTTTGTGTGCCGGACGTGATGGTCTTTCGCCGTTGGATACAGCCATGGTTATTCCCCTTTCGTTGTATTTTCTTCCCGGGTGATTGTTTTTCTAGGAGCCGGCTTGACGATTCTTGCTTCGCCTGCCGTCTTTTCATCTTTGTTTGCTGCTGAATTGTCGGTTTCGATTCGTATCTGCGTGCGCTTCACTTCCGCTGCGGCAACTTCCGCTTCCATTCCTTCACGGGTTACAGCACCTTCCTTGGCGACGGTCATAAATTTTAAAACCCTGTCATCAATTTTAAAATTTCTTTCCATCTCTGCCACAATAGAACCTTCACCGGCATAGTCGATGAAAAAATAAAATCCGTCTTTCTGTTTTTTGATTTCGTATCTTTTCAAAATTCCTCCTTTCGGCTCTAAAGCCCCTGATTAAGTTCAGGAGCAAGGGGAGTCCCTATTAAATTGTGAAGGCGTTTTCTATACCATGCAAAATAAAAAATCAAGAACTATTACATGGTAGAATTACAATAAAAAGTTGTCATGCCGGTCTTGTGACCTTCAGGTTACGCAGGACGGCATCCAGAACTCTTTAATATTCTTGGATTCCGGATCACGCTTCGACAGGCTCAGCGTCCCGCTTCAACCGACAGGCTCAGCGACCCGCTTCAACCGACAGGCTCAGCGACCGTCTTTTGTCCGCCTTTGGGGGAAAGGGAGTAAGTTTTGTCTTCTTATTTCAATGCAGTGTAGGGTCAGCAGAGTTTTTTATTCATGGGGTTTGATAATTACCTTAATTGAATTCCGGCCGTCTGATACCAGCTTAAAGCCTCTCACAATATCTGTTAAAGGAAGTCGATGTGTGATCAAATCATCAACCACGACCCTCCGCGATTCTATCAGATTTATTGCTTCTGCAATATCGGGAGGTCCGCAGTAATATGATGTCTGGATTGTAATTTCTTTCATCCAGAAATCGTTGACAGGAACGATGACTGGCTTGTCCGGTGCGGGAACGGCAAACAGGACAATCACGCCGCCCTTATCCACGCATTCCCAGGTCTGTTCCACCGCTGAATCAGCCGATGCACACAGGAATACGGCATCAGCCTTTTTACCATTTTGAGAAACCAGCTGATCGGGAATGCTGTCGGCAGCATTCAGGGTGATGTCGGCCCCCATCCGTGCGGCATATTCCAGTTTTGTCCGGTTTATGTCGACGGCTATTACTTTACATCCTTTTGCTTTAGCCAGTTTTACGTTAAGCAGTCCGGCCATTCCGCACCCGATGACCATTACAGACTGCTCTTTTTTCACATCGGCCCGTCTCTGTGCTCTGACGACGCAGGCAAGAGGTTCAATGAATGTGCTCTGATCATAGGTTATACTTTCAGGCAGGAGATACGTTCCCCGTTCCACAAGAATTTCCGGGACCAGGATGTATTCGGCAAAACCGCCGGGAAGGCGTTCACGAACTTCTGAGCATTGAGGATCATGTCCGTTTCGGCAATAAAAACATTTTCCGCAAGGCACTTTCGGGGCAATAAAAACACGGTCGCCAACGTGATATTTCTTTACGTCAGCCCCTGTTGCGACCACCTCGGCGCCAATTTCGTGACCCTGCACCAGCGGGGCCCGCGGGGACCGGTACCACTCGACGATATCGCTGCCGCATATGCCGCAGGCAATCACCTTGACCAGCATTTCCCTGGGTCCGGGTATGGGAGTTGGCACTTCTTCGATCCGGATATCTGTATTATTATACCAGTAGGAAACTTTCATTGATTCTTTAATGCATTATAAAGATCCATTGCCTCGGCTGGCGTTGCGTTGTCATGGACGACGGCCCTCACGGCCTTAATCATAGCAACCGGAGCATCAGACTGAAAAATATTACGTCCCATATCGACGCCCGCAGCGCCTTGCTGGATCGCGTTATACGCCATCGTTAGTGCGTCGGGCTCCGGTATCTTTTTTCCGCCGGCAATGACAATCGGTACAGGACAGGATGCTGTAACGGTTTCGAAATCTTTATCGATGTAGTAGGTCTTGATATAATGGGCGCCAAGCTCCGCGCAGATCCGGCAGGCTAGCCGGAAGTATTGCGCATCGCGGGCCATGTCTTTGCCGACGGCGGTCACGGCAAGCGTCGGGATGCCATAACGGGTGCCGATATCAATCATCCGCGTCATATTGATGATGGACTGTTTTTCATATTCTCCGCCGATAAAGACCTGAACAGCCATGGCGCAGACGTTTAGACGGATGGATTCTTCAATATCAACGGCAATGTCCTCATTGGACAGCTCCTTGAGAATGCTGGCACCTCCTGAAACCCTGAGCACAATGGATTGAGGCGTCGAAGGCGGGATAACGCTGCGTAGCATGCCGCGGGTCAGCATCAGGGTGTCCGCATAAGGCGCCAAAGGAAGGATGTTGATGTCGACACGTTCCAAGCCGGTGGTAGGCCCCTGAAAATAGCCGTGATCGATGGCCAGCATGACGGTCCGGCCGGAGACAGGATTAAATATTCTGGCCAGTCTGTTTTTCATTCCCCAATCCTGAGAATTCATTCCTTTGAGGAAAAATCCCTCTGTTTTCTGCGGGATATCGGCATAAAACATTTTAGCTTCTTTGGTTCCGTCTGTGTCCGCCATGGATAGTGCTCTCCTTTCCAATCTCGAAACTTGTATCACCAGGTTCTTTCTATATGATCTTATAATTGGCTTTTATTATAGTCCGTTATTTTTTTCAACAGCTGTATCGATTTATGCTTTAATCCCGCTGTTGCGGGACGAGCGTCAATTCTTAGCAGTTTGCGAGATATAATGACCTTCATTTCATGCCTCGACAGCTTGCTGCGAGTTGGTTCATTAAAGAAGCCGGTCAGCAAGGGCGTGTGAGATGAATAAAAAACATCTGTGAAATCAGGGGGAGGGAAGAGCGCTTTCCTCCGTTGATTTGGCCGCATCCTCAGGAGGGCGAACCGATTCTTCCGGCTTTGACGCGCGGAAATAATCCCGCAGCCCTTCGTAAATATAGAGAACGGCGGTTACGTAAATATCGCTGTGGTTGTATGCAAAAACGGCTTTGTATCTGGCGTCCCGATCATAAATGTTATTTCCTGACAGATTATGCTTATAGAGGTAGTTCTCTATGCTGAAAATGGTATCTTCCAGGGAGAACGGGTCTGTATCCTCATGAATGCCGTTTGAATCGATGAAAAAAGCAAGAAGCGAAGTCGGGATGAACTGCCCCCATCCGATCGCGCCCGCATAAGAGCTCGTAAAATACTGTGGTGGATGCCCCGTCTTTTTTGAGAATTTGTAAAGAGCTGCGATTTCCCGAACGGCAAATTTTTTCCGTTTTGTAAAAATATATTGAGACACCAGCGAATTGAACGCATAAAAATTCCCCCGCTGATGACGATCGGCGAAATTGGTTTCGATGCCCACAATGGCGGCAATCAATTCCTTATGGATGCCGTGTTTTGCTTCGGCCCTGTCGAAGATATGTTTGTGGGCTTCAATGAACGTCTTGCCTTTTTCAATTTTGGCATCCACGCCAAGCCTCGCGAAGTACCATTCCCTGTCTCGTTGCTTGTCATAATCCACCTGTTTTTCGGCAGCTTTCTGAAAGTATCGGGCAATCCTGGAGTGAACCTGGAAGGATTCATGCCGAATCTGTTCATCAAACCATTCTTCGGGAACTCCGTTCATGGCCAGACGCTGTTTCAGTTCGGTCATTTTCTGATCAACAACGGCTTTCGTAAACTCATTGGATTCGGGAAGGGTTGAGAAGTCTTCTGTTGTTTTTCCTTCTGCCGAAAGGGATTCTGCATCTGTCTTGATTTCCGGACTCGTCTTAACATGATCGCCGCTTCCCGCACACGCCAGAAACATGACGGTCATCGCAGACGCGATCAGAAGATGGCTAACTCTCATGTACGATTCCTTAAGCAATATTTATGATTTGATTTCTGCGGGAGCAGGCCGTCTTCATTGTATTTAAAGGTTGTTCTTTTAAATCCGGTTTAGTCCTGAAACTGCTGTTGCCTCTCCTCGTACATGATATAGGAAATTAAACCCTGTATGTCAATTTAATATTGGGGCCGCTGGAGTTATTACGGATTACAGTGCCCGCCCCGCCCAAAGGGCGAGGATTTACACGGCTTATTCAATCATGCTTCAATCAGCTTTTGACACTGACCGTGACAGGATCAGCAATCGCTTAAGTTCAGCTATCTCCTCAGAGTGTGCAGCGATAATCTTTTGCTGTTCCTCGTTAATCCGCTTCTGCTCCCTCAAGATATCCAGTTCTGTCTGCTGCTCCTTAACCGCTTCCACGAGAACACCGACCAGGCTGTCGTAATTGACACCGGTTGCGTCTTTTTCGTTATGCGCAACAACCTCCGGAATTACCTTGTCAACTTCTTCTGCAATCAGACCTACAGATGCCTTTCCGCTGTCCTTCCAGTTAAAACTCACTCCCCGGAGTTTTTTCACGGTCTCCAGTGCATTCTCATATGTTTTTATGTTGGTCTTATAGACAAGGGAACTCGTGGGAACGAAAGACAGTGCATAAACTGAATTGGTAAATGTGGCAATACCGTTGTTATCGATCGTCATCCGGCGGGTGCCTGCTCCCGAAACCGCTGTTCCAAGATCGTTGATAACAAAACTTCCAGAGTTAGACCCGGATGCATTGGCTCCCACCACGAACGTCTTCAGGGGTGTGCCACCGGCATCGGTACGCACCAGCATGAAGGCGGCAGTATCATACGGCCGGTCCATGCGGAATACCGCCTGGTCGCCGACGACATGCAGCTGCCTTACCGGAGCAGAAGTGCCGATGCCGACATTCACGCTAACGGCCATACCGTTCACATTTTTGATACTGCCCAGCACTAGACTGTTGGCCTGGGAAACATAGGCACGATAGCCGATGGCGGTTGCGTTGGTAACGTTGTCGTTCGTTCCATCAATATCGGCACGGGCACCTACAATGGTGTTGTCATCTTCAGCGACGTTGGAAAAGCCCGCATAATCGCCGATGAAGGTGTTGCCGATACCGGTGGTGTTGGATCGGCCGGACCAACTTCCAAAGAAGTTATTGATGTTACCGGTGGTGTTGTTAAGGCCGGCTTCTTGCCCGATGAAGTTGTTAAATTGACCAGTGGTGTTGGAGTAGCCAGCTTTATACCCAAGGAAGCTGTTAAAGCTGCCTATGTTGTTGAATCCAGCGGCACGACCCACGAAGGTATTCTCGTAACCCTCGGTGTTGGAATAGCCGGCATTCATTCCCAAGAAGGTGTTGGAGTAGCCGATGGTGTTTAAGGTGCCTGTATTATACCCCATAAAGGTGTTATGGGAACCACTGCTGGTGGCGTTGCCCGCATTACCGCCAAAGAAACTTTCATTAGTGCCTGAAGTAATACTGGCCCCAGCTCCCGTGCCGAAGAAGTTGTTATTTGTACCTTCTGTCCCTGCTGCAATTTCACCTGGCCCGAATATTGAAAACATAAGAAGAAAAACACTAAACATTATTTTAGCTTTCATCGTTCTATCCTCCCTGTGCTTACATG